>JAHEFN010000130.1 GCA_024640185.1 Gemmatimonadota bacterium
CGGTGAAGGCCTGGACACTCTCCACCGGGCCGATCAGCCAGTCGAGCAGGTCGACGTAGTGACTGGCCTGGTTCATGAACGCACCGCCGTCGAACTCCCACGTGCCGCGCCAGCTGGCCGAATCGTAGTACGACTGCGGTCGGCTCCAGAAGACGTTGACCGCCACCATGTGGATCCGTCCAAACCGGCCGGCCTCCAGGGCCCGCTTGAGCAGCTGGACGGTGGCGTTGCGGCGATTCTGCTTCACGACGAAGAGGTGCACCCCGGCGGCATCACAGGCGGCCACCATCGCCTTGCCATCTTCCCAGTTGGTGGCCATCGGCTTCTCGGTCACGACATGTCGGCCGGCCTCCGCGGCACGGATCGCCTGTCGGGCGTGGAGGCCGCTCGGCGTGGCGAGGACGACGAGATCGGCGTCGGAGCCGGCCAACATCGCGTCCAGGGTGCGGAACCCCTTCGCCCCGGTCCGTTCCACGGCGGCCGCGAGCGCCTCCGGATCGACATCGACCACCGCCACCACCTCGCAGGCCGCGGCATGGAGCTCAAAGGCCTCGAAGTGTCGGTCCGCGATCCGCCCGCAGCCCACCAGCGCCACCCGGACCTTCCGTCCGGTGATCGCCGGTGCCGCGGACGCCGTGGCCCCGGCGTTGCGTGCGCTCATCGGATGAACTCCCGGATCGCGTCAACCACTTCATCCTGCTGGGCATCGGTGAGTTCCGGGTAGATCGGCAAGGAGATCACCTCGGTCATTGCGGCCTCGGTCGCCGGCAGTGCCCCCTCCTGGACCGTGAGGTGGGCGAAGCACGGCTGCAGGTGGAGCGGCACCGGATAGTAGACCATCGAGCTGATCCCCTTGCTGGTCAGGTGCTCGCGCAGCCGATCGCGCTCGGGGACTCGGATGGTGTATTGGTGGAAGATCGGCTCGTTGGCCGGGTCGATGAATGGGGTGACCACCCCGGGAATCTCGGCCAGCAGGCGGTCGTACCGCTCGGCCCGACCCCGACGCGCCGCGCTCCATTCAAGCAGATGGGGCATCTTGGCGAGGAGGACTGCCGCCTGGATGGCATCGAGCCGGGAGTTGTAGCCGACCTCGTCGTGGTGGTACTGCCGCGCGCCGCCGTGAAGCCGGAGCCTCGCGAGCCGGCCGGCGAGTGCCTCATCACGACAGACCATCATGCCGCCATCGCCCCAGCCGCCAAGGTTCTTGCTGGGGAAGAACGAGAAGGTGCCCACCCAGCCGAGTTCACCCGCCATCCGCCAGCGGCCCTCGATCTTGCGTCGGGCGCCGACCGCCTGGGCGGCATCCTCGATGACCGGCAGTCCGTGCGCCTCGGCGATCGCCAGGATGCGCTCAATCTCGGCCATCTGGCCGTAGAGGTGCACCAGGACGATCGCGCGGGTCCTCGGCGTGATGGCGGCGGCGATCGCTGCGGGGTCGATGTTGAAGGTCGCGGGGTCGATGTCGACGAAGACCGGCGTGCCGCCGGCATTGTGGATCGCCCCCGCGGTGGCGAAGAAAGTGAAGGCGGTGGTGATCACCTCATCCCCGGGGACGAGGTCGAGCGCCCTGAGCGGCAGCAACAGGGCGTCGGTACCCGAGGCGCAGCCGATGGCAAAGGGGGTCTGGCAGAGCCCCGCCATGGCGCACTCCAGTTCACCGACCTCGGGACCCATGATGAACTGCTGGCGCTCAACGACACTGTCGAGGCGGGCGTACACCGCGTCCCGGATGGTCTGGTGCTGGGCCTTCAGATCGAGCATCGGCACGCTCATGCCCGGCGACTCCACGGCGATGGGAAGTGGTGCAAGTTCAAGTAATCCTGAAAGTTAGCCGTGTGGGGTCGGGGCGACAATCTGGTGCAGCAGGCCATCAGCCTCGACCCGGTACCGAGCCCCGCAGGCATCACAGGCGAGGCCGGCCTGGGTCTCGGGGAGGCGTTCCCCGCACTGGCAGCTCCAGCCGATCCGGCGAGCGGGAACCCCCACGGCCAGTGCGAAGGCGGGGAGATCGCTGGTCACCACCGCTCCGGCGCCGATGAAGGCGTACTCCCCGATCGTCACCCCACAGACGACGGTGGCATTGGCCCCGATCGTGGCACCCTTGCCGACCCGGGTCGGCCGATACTCGTCGCGCCGGGAGACGTGGGAGCGCGGATTGATCACGTTGGTGAAGACGCAACTGGGGCCACAGAAGACGTCGTCGCCGAGCTCGACCCCCTCGTAGACCGAGACGTTGTTCTGGATCTTGACGTTGTCGCCGACCCGAGCGCCCCCCATCACGACCACGTTCTGGCCCAGGTTGCAGCGCTCGCCGATGACCGCCCCCGGCATCACGTGCGAGAAATGCCAGATCTTGGTGCCGGCCCCGATGGTGGCCCCGTCATCGACGAAACTCGAGGGGTGAACGAAGTAGTCAGCCATGCGCAAAGATAGGCGGGTGGCGGCTCATCGCTCCAACGGGAGCCGGAGGAGGACCGGTGCCGGGAAGGGCCGCTCGGTGCTGGGCTCCCCTCCGGAGCCGTAGTACCCCCAAGGGGCATTGGCCACGTAGAGCAGCCCCCCGGGGACCAGCACCCCGAGGGTCGGTTCCTCGGCCACCGGCAGGTGACGGTCGAGGACCGAGAGGGTGAGCACCCGGCGGCCCGCCGGATCGAGGTCGAGGGCCACCACCCTGGCTGGGGAGATGCCGTTCTGGATCGCCACCAGGCGGCGGGGACCGACCCGATAGAGTCCGTCGATCCCCAGGGTAAAAAGCGAGGACGGCGTTGCCACCGGTTCGACGACACCGGTGGCGACATCGAGCCGATACAGCCCGGTCGTCCAGTCGGCGATCCACCCGATGGCGCCATCGGGACTGAAGGCCAGTCCCTGCGGCGACCCCAACGCTTCCAAGGCGGCAAACCGCGGCAGGGTCCCCCCACCCCGTGGCACACTGCCCGGTGTGAATCGGTAGAGCGCGGGGCTGCGGGCGTCGGTCGCCCAGACCGAGCCGTCCGGGGCGAGGACCACATCGCCCAGCAGGTGCGGTGCGGTGTCGGCAGTCTCCCATCGCTCCCGGATGACCCCGCCCTGCAGGTCGACTCCGAGGATCGCGCCGGCCACCCCCGCGTCGTCGGTCCCACCGAGCTGTTCGGGTGTCGCGGAGGTGGCGATCCACAACAGCCCTCTCGCCGTGTCGACCGTCATGCCGAAGACCGCGTTGAGGACACCTTGGTCCGGGCCGACGAAGTCCGCCACCCGGCCGTCGGGTTCGATGACGACCACCTTGCGATGTCGCACGCTCGAGACGAAGACGCGACCAGAGCGCGGATCGAAGGCGACCCCCTCGGGGTGCAGGGTGACATCGGCGAGGGTCCTGAAGCGGCGGCTGGCGACCTGGGGTTCACCATTGGCCCGGCCCAACGACGCGGCGGCGGCGAATCCCGGGACCCCACCGAGCGAACGGAAGGGCTCGACCCCGACATCGAACCCGAATCCCATCTCGGCGGCCCGCTGGAGGAGCGCGACGGCATCCGTCGGTCGTCCGGCGCGTGCGGCCAACCGGGCGGCGGCAAGGAAGTAGGCGCCCTGGCGGGGCCACGCCTCGGTGGCAGCGACGGCGGAGTCCACCGCGGAGGTGGTGTCCCCCTGCTGGAGCAGGGCCGACGCGACCCGGAAGAGCCGCCGTGCCACGGCGGCAGAGTCAGATCGCTGGGCCGCCAGCGGGCTGGCGGTCACCAGGAGCAGCAGGAGGATCAGGCTCAGTCGTCGCATCACCTCCATGGTAACCCCACCCCATTCGATTGATGCATGGTGCGCCGACGGCGATGCCCCTCGAAGCGCCAGCGGCTTCCGTTCCTCGACGAAACACTCCGCCGCTGTACAAGAACCCCGGAGCCGGGACGTCACCAATGACGCCATACCGACGTATGGGAAGGTGTGGGCATTGCGACCGTCCACACTGGATGCGGCGTCCGGCCGTTGAGTGTCCCCCAATTCTTGCCGCTCCGGGGGGTGCTCGGCGGTCGGGCGTTCGTCGCTTCGCACGACCGCGGTCGACGGCCGTGCCAGGGCGTGCCTCTAGAGCACCCCAACGGTGCCGTCGGGCTGGATCAACTTCACCTCGGGCTGCAACGCGACGTTCCAGCGCTCGGCGACCCTCGCCCTGACCTCGCGCATCACCGCCTGGACATCGGCCGCGGTCGCGCCACCGAGATTGACGATGTAGTTGGCGTGCATCGCGGAAACCTCGGCCTCCCCGACGCGCACACCCTTGCAACCGGCCGCATCGAGAAACTGGCCGCTGGTCCTCGGCGCGGTCGCCTCCCAGCCGTCAGGGAGCCGTGGATTCTGGAAGACGCTGCCACAACATGGTTGCTGGAACGGCGTTCCCTCACGGCGCCACTGGAAGAGCGCCTCGGTTTCGCGCACCAGCTCCGCGGTCTCGGCCTGCTGCAACCGCACGATCGTCTCGAGGACGATCACCGGGCCCAGCGCACTGCCCCGATAGCGAAATCCTGCGTCGGCGGCCATGACCTGGCGGTCGGCGCCGGTGGCGTCGACCACCAGGAGCCGCTCGACGACATCGCGCCACTCGGCACCGTGGCACCCGGCGTTCATCACCACGCCGCCGCCAACGCTCCCGGGGACACCAACCATCTTGTGGATGCCACCCCACCCGGCGGCGGCGGTGCGCTTCGCCGCCAGGGGGGCGGGCAGCCCAGCCCCGAGCGTCCAGCGATCCTCCGCCTGGACCAGCCGATCAACGCCCTTCCCCAGTCGGATCACCAGGGCATCGAGTCCAGTGTCGGGGAAGAGGAGGTTGCTGCCGAGGCCGAGGGCAAACCACGGCAGCCCCCGTTCGGTCACGAATCGGAGGGCGGTGGCGACATCCTCCGCGTGCGCGGGCAACAACACGGTGGCTGGCCCCCCGATGCGATAGGTCGACCAGCGGGAGAGTGGCTCATCCTCGCGCACCTCCCCGTCGACCACCTCACGGAGCGCCGCGGCGACCGCCGGGTCCCGCGCCCCACTCACGCCACGACCTCCCTCGCCATCGCATGCCACTCCTGGAGGGAACGGACCTCACCACTCCGGTGCATCAGGGCGATGATCGCATCACACGCGGCAGAGGCCGCCGACATCGTCGTGGTGTAGGGCACCCCATGCTGCAGCGCGGCGCGGCGCAATTGGTAGTCGTCCTGCTGGGTCAGCTTGCCGAGCGGCGTGTTGACCAACAGGTGGACCTCTCCAGAGACGATCAGGTCGATCACGTTCGGTCGGCCCTCGTAGACCTTGAGGACCCGCTCCGCCGGCACACCACGCTGCCGGAGGTACCGGGCGGTCCCCGCCGTCGCGATCACCCGGAAGCCGAGCTCCACGAACCGCCTGGCGATCGGCACCACGGTGGCCTTGTCGTGATCATTGACGGTGACGAACACGGTCCCCGCGAGCGGCAAGCTGCCACCGGCACTCGCCTGCGCCTTGGCGAACGCCATCCCGAAGGAATCGGCAATCCCCATCACCTCGCCGGTGGAGCGCATCTCCGGCCCGAGTCGCACGTCGACCCCGGGGAACTTGGCGAAGGGGAAGACCGCCTCCTTGACCGCCACGTAGGGCTGCAACGGATCGTCGACCAATCCCATTTCGTCCAGGGTCCGCCCGACCATCACGGCCGCCGCGAGCTTGGCCAGCGGCACCCCAGTGGCCTTCGAGACAAAGGGAATCGTGCGGGAGGCCCGTGGATTGACCTCGATGACATAGACCACGCCGTCCTTGATGGCATACTGGACGTTGATCAACCCCACGACCCCGAGGGCCTTGGCGAAGGCCCGGGTGTACTCCCGCATCTTCTCGACCTGTTCCTCGGTGATCAGGTAGGGCGGCAGCACGCAGGCGGAGTCCCCGGAATGGATCCCGGCATCCTCGATGTGCTGCATCACACCGCCGATGATCACCTGGGTGCCATCGGAGATCGCATCGACATCCGCCTCAAAGGCGTCCTCGAGGAACGAGTCGATCAACACCGGGTGCCCGGGAGCCACCTTGGCCGCCTCATCGAAGAACTCGCGCAACTCGTCGGCATCATAGACGATGCGCATCGCGCGCCCCCCCAGCACATAGCTCGGTCGCACCAAGACCGGATAGCCGATCCGTTCGGCGACCTCGAGCGCCCCATCGAGGGTCTCGGCGGTTCCGGCCGGTGGTTGACGGACATCGAGTTCGCGGACCAGTGCCTCGAAGCGGCGGCGATCCTCGGCGGCGTCGATCGCGTCGGGTGAGGTGCCCAGGATCGGGACCCCGGCCGCCTCGAGGCCCTTGGCGAGCTTGAGTGGCGTCTGCCCACCCAGTTGCACGATGACCCCGATCGGCCGCTCGATGTGCACGATCTCCAGGACGTCCTCGAGCGAGAGCGGCTCGAAGTAGAGGCGATCGGAGGTGTCGAAGTCGGTGGAGACGGTCTCGGGGTTGCTGTTGATCATCACGGTGCGGTACCCCATCTCCCGGAAGCCCAGGGTGGCCCGCACGCAGCAGTAATCGAACTCGACCCCCTGACCGATCCGGTTCGGACCGCTGCCACAGATGATCACGGTCGGTCGGTCATCATCGCCCGGTCCGGCCTCGTTCTCGTCGTCCCAGCTGCTGTAGAGGTAGGGCGTCGCGGAGGGAAACTCGCCGGCGCAGGTGTCGACGGTCTTGTAGGCCGGCCGCAGGTCGAGACGATGGCGCAGCGCGCGGATGGCCTCCTCGGGCTGATCACTGAGATCACCGAGCTGCGCATCCGAAAAACCGGCTCGCTTCATCCGTCGCAACATCTGCCGGTCGGCGGCATCATCACCGCCGACCTGATACCGGATCCACTCCTCCTCGAGCTCCACCAGTTCCGCCAA
>JAHEFN010000131.1 GCA_024640185.1 Gemmatimonadota bacterium
ATACGCTGCCGGCTCCCACTGGGACTACGAGCGGCTCTGGCTCCCCGATCCTGCCGGTGATGCCGAAGCCCAGTTGATGTCCATCGTCCGTGCGATGTCGGACAACGGTCGCTTCGACCATGACGCGGCTGGTTATCGAGTCTGGGGCCCCGGTTTCCAGGCCGAACCGACCGTGGCGATCGCCGGTGGGTACAGCGAGCCCTACTATGACCCCTACTACGATCCCTACTATGGCAGTGGCTTCGGTTGCCTTGCCTGCAGCTGGGGGACCCGGAGTGGGATCAGCATCTCGATCGGCAATCGGTACGGGGGCTTCGGAAGCTACGGCTACCGCACCGGCTGGTATGACCCGTTCCGGTACGACTACTACGGCCTGGACTACGGCTATGGCGTCAACCGCTGGAATGGTTGGTTCGGCTGGGATTCGTGGTATGGCACGCCGTATCGCCCCTATACGGTGATCAACGTGCCGCCGCGCCCCGTCGTGGTCGACTCCCGGACCGGCCTGCGGTCACGGCCGAGGCAGCCTTCGCTCGGTGGCCTGACGAGCCAGCCGCGGATCGGGACGACCGTGGATGATCGCTCATCGCGGCCGACCGGTCAGCGACCGGTCGTGGACACCGACAACAACACCAGGTCTCGTGTGGGGAGTGCGGCATCGACTCCGCGCAGCGGGGCCCGGCCGGCGACAACCTCGACGCCGAGGGCAACCACCTCGAGTCCGTCACCGCGGACCGCCGCACCAACCCGCAGTCGCGGTCGGCCCGGCGCCGATGCGACCGGCGACACGCGAGCGAGCAGCACCCAGCCGACCTCGATCGCCGACCGGCCGGTCTACCGGCCGCCCACCAGCACGAGCCGGCGTCCGGGCGCGAGCCCGACCGCGACACCCGCTGCCGGGCGTCCCGCGTCCAGCTCTCGGCTCGGTGGTGACGACGTGAGGGCGCGCACCGGCTCGTCATCGCCGAAGGTGGCCTCATCGCCGAGCTCGTCGGGACGCACGATTCAGCCGAGGAGCACCTCTGCCCCGACGCGCAGTGTGGTTGCCCCACCACGCTCCTCGAGTGCGAGCCCGCGTCGGTCGAGTGCCCCACCGAGTCGGGCCAGTGCGCCACCGCGGTCCTCTAGGGCGCCGGTTCGGTCCGCGAGCCCGCGAACCTCAAGCGCACCGCCGCGAACCTCGAGTGCGCCAGCACGGTCCGCGAGCCCGCGAACCTCAAGCGCACCGCCGCGAACCTCGAGCGCGCCAGCCAGGTCCTCGAGTCCGCGAACCTCGAGCGCGCCGGCAAGGTCTTCGAGTCCGCGAACTTCGAGCGCACCGGCTCGCAGCTCCAGCCCAGCGTCGAGCGGGAAGAGCACCGGTTCATCGCGGCCGAGGGGCAACAGCTAGGCGATCACCGTGCGAGGGGCGTGACGAAGGGGCCGGGTTCGATGTCGTGAACCCGGCCCCTTCGTGTGCGCTGGCTGTCCGGCGGGCCTTGTCGCCGATGGAGGGGTCAGCCTGTGGCGTGATTCCTCGCGTACGAGAGCCCCCACTCCATCAGCCCGGCACTGCGCAGGCCGACCTGCATCGCCATCGCCACGGCGGCCTGCTCGTCCATCCCCTCATCGAGGATCAGGTAGGGGAGGAGGGCTCCGCCGACCCGGTTCGCCGAGGCACAGTGCAGCAGGGTCGCTGTCCCGGCGTGGGTCCGCAGCGCCTCGATGATCGTGCCGAGGGTCGCCTCATCGAGGGCGCCACTGTTGACCGGAATGCAGAGGTAGGTGAGCCCAAGCTCGGCGAGTGTCGCGGCCTCGTCGAGCGGTCGGGGCTCCATCGGGTCGCGGAGGTCGATGACCACCGCCACCCCGGCATCACGAGCCGCGGCGAACTGTTCGGCGGTCGGTTGACCAGCAGTCAACAGCCAGGGGAGTGGCTGGCTGCCGTTCGCCACCCCGCTGATGGCTTCCTTCAGGGGCATTCTTCCCTCGTGGTTGATTGGTCAGGCCAATATACGCCGGTTTGCTTGTAGATTTGGCGAATGCGCTCCCTCGCCGTGGCCCTCTGTCAGTTCCGTCCCACCAAGGGACGGCCCCAGGCCAACCTGGACCGGATCGAGGCGCTGTTCTCGTCCTTCGCCGCCAGCGAGCAGCCACCCCAGATCGCGATCCTGCCGGAGACGATTCTCACGGGCTACTTCCTCGAAGGAGGGGTTCGGGAGCACGCCACCAGCTCCGCCGACCTCTTCGACGAACTGAGCATCCGTCACGCCCGATCCGGTGCCCCCCCGATCGACATCTGCCTCGGGTTCTATGAGAGATGGGATGAGCGGCTCCACAACACGGCGATGTGGGCAACCCTCGGCGGTGACACCGCTGGAATCCGTCACCTCCACCGGAAGGTCTTCCTGCCGACCTACGGCGTGTTCGACGAGGAGCGGTTTGTCGAGGCTGGTCGCGATGTCCGGGCCTTCGACACCCGTTTCGGGCGGATGGCGATGCTGGTCTGTGAGGACGCCTGGCACGCCTTGGCGCCCACCATCGCCGCCGTGGACGGTGCCCAACTGATTGCCGTCCTTGCCGCGAGCCCGGCCCGCGGGTTGGTGCCCGATCCGGTGCATCCGGGCCAGCCGGGCTCCCTCGCGCGGTGGGAGCGATTGGCCCGGGACATTGCCGGCGAGCACGGGGTCTATGTCGCACTGACCCAGTTGGTTGGCTTCGAGGGGGGCAAGGGCTTCCCCGGCGGATCGCTGATGGTTGGCCCCGACGGCGACCTGCTGGCTCGTGCTCCGCTCTTCGAGGATGCCACCACGACGGTGGCCATCGACCTCGATGAACTCTCACGGGTGAGGGCCGTTTCGCCGCTCCTGGCCGACCTCGAGTTGCGCCTGCCGCACCTGATCGAGGCGCTGGAGCGAGCCCGGGTGCGCGGTGCGCTGCCTGACGACCGGACGGCTGGACGTGTCGGGGCCCCGTTGGCCGAGCGGCGCGACCAGTTGATCGGTGAGGTCGGGAACCGGCAGCTTCCGACGCCACGGCCTGCCCTGGAGATCGACCCCGAACTCACCCGGCGATGGCTCGTGGAGTTCCTTCGCGATGAGGTCACCCGACGTCGTGGCTTCGAGCGAGCGATCATCGGGCTCTCCGGTGGCGTCGACTCGGCGGTCGTCGCCTTCCTGGCGGCCGAGGCCCTCGGGCCCGATCGTGTGACCGCGGTCCGGATGCCGTATCGAACCAGCAGCAGCGACTCACTCGCGCATGCCAGTCTCGTCGTCGCGCAGCTTGGCATTGAGGAGCGGACGGTCGACATCAGCGCCGCCGTCGATGGCTACGCCGATGCCTGCGGTGAACCGCCGAGCCCCGCCCGACTGGGCAACGTGATGGCCCGGATCAGGATGACCGCGCTCTTCGACCTCTCGGCCGCCCTCGGTGCCCTCCCGCTCGGGACCGGCAACAAGAGCGAGCGCCTGCTCGGGTATTTCACCTGGCATGCCGATGACTCGCCACCGGTGAATCCGATCGGCGACCTCTTCAAGAGCCAGGTGTGGGCGCTCGCCCGGCACCTCGGGGTCCCGGCGGCGATCATCGACAAGCCGGCCAGTGCTGACCTGATCGCCGACCAGACCGACGAGGCGGACTTCGGGATCTCCTATGGAAGGGCCGATGGCATTCTCGACCTGATCCTGCAGGGGCACGGCATCGAGCAAGTGCTGGCGGCTGGCTTCACCGAGAACGAGGTTGGCCTGGTCCGCCGTCGCCTCGATGGCACCCACTGGAAGCGTCGTCTCCCGAGCGTCGCCATGTTGAGTCACACCGCGATCGGTGATTACTACCTGCGGCCAGTCGACTACTGACGCCAGAGACAGTCAGCCACCGCACCGCAACCTGGGTCCGCACACCAACGAGGAACGTGTCATGTCTACCCCCGACTCCCGCCCGATGTCCCGCGCCAGGGGTGAGATCTCCACGCTGGTGATGCCGCACATGGCGAACATTCTCGGCGACCTCTTTGGTGGGGAGATCATGTCGATGGTCGATCAGGCTGCCGCGATCGCCGCGATCCGTCATGCCGGCGGCCCCGCGGTGACCGCGTCGATCCACCGGGTGGATTTTCGAGAGCGGATTCCGATGGGTTCGCTGGTGACCTGCCGCGCGACCGTCGACTTCGTCGGCAACTCCTCGATGGACATCACCGTTGATGTCTTTGCCGAGAAGCCCAGTACCGGCGAGGAACGCAACACCCACAGTGCCCGGCTGGTCTTCGTCGCGATCGATGACTATGGCCGACCCAAGCGGGTGCCGCGCCTCATCGCGGAAACCGATGAGGAGCGGGCACGCTACGCAGCGGCGGAGTCGTATCGCCGGGAGCATCCCACGAGATGAGCACACCGCGAGTCGCCGTGGTCTTTGGTGGGGGCGGCGCCAAGGCGGCAGCCCAGCTCGGTGCCGCGATCGCCCTCGCCGAGGCAGGTATCACCCCGGTGCACTGGGTCGGTACCTCGATGGGGTCAGTGATCGCGGTGGCGATGGCCTCCGGCGCCGACCCGGCGACGATGCTCGAGCGCTTCGCCTCCCTGCGGGCACGCGACGTGCTCGTCCGACGGTTCTCGGCCCTGCTCCCCGGCTTCCGCGCCTCGGCGGTCTTCCGGGCGGAGCCGTTTCGGGCGACGCTCGAGCGGCTGATCCTCCCGCGGCGATTTGATGATCTTGTGGCGCCCTGTACGGTGACGGCGGTCGAACGGGAGACCGGCCAGATGATCTGGTTCGGCACCGGAGGTGAGACGGCACCGTTGATCGATGCCCTCGCGGCATCCTGTGCGCTGCCGCCCTACTTTCCACCGGTGCAGGTCAACGGGCGGCTCTTCTACGATGGTGGGATTCGGGAGCCGTTGCCGCTCTCGGTCGCGGAGACGATCGACTGTGACGTGGTCGTCGCCATCGATGTCGGCCCGGGATTCGATGAACTGGGCTCGAGAGTGATCACGCCGCCCCCCTTCATCATGGCAGCGGACACCGCCGTCGGCTGGTTGATGGCCGGAACGACGCAACTTCTCCGGCAACGCTGGCGTGATCGGCCCGACCTCCCGAAGTTGATATATGTTCGACCCACCACCGACCGGGGAGCCACCTTCGCGATGGAGCGGATTCCCGACTACGGCCGAGCCGGTTCACAGGCCATGCGTGACGCGTTGAAGGAGATCGGATGAACAAGCCGCGTGAGTATTTCACCGTCGAGTCGGCCAATGCGACGTTGCCACTGGTACGGCGAATCGTCGATGACCTGCTGGTGCTGCACCCCACGTGGCGGGCAGCCGTGACCGCCTACGAACTGGCCCAGGACGGCGCCGACGCCACCGCGGAATCGGAGGAGGCGCGCACGGCCCGGCTCGAGGTCGGGCGGTTGGCGGCCGAGGTCGAGGGATGCCTCGACGAACTCGAACAGGTCGGCTGTCACTTTCGGGACTTCGACATCGGCCTGGTCGACTTTCCGGCGCAGCGCGAGGGCCGAGTGGTCTCCCTCTGCTGGCATCGCGCCGAGCCGGCCGTCTCGCACTGGCACGAGCTCACGACGGGGTTCTCCGGCAGGCGTCCGCTCGATGAGAGCTTCACCCTGCGGGGGGCCGAATGAGCCCGATGTGGCGGTTCCTGCACTTCGTGACCATGGTGATGTGGATCGGCGGGGGGCTTTCCGTCCTGGTCGCCGGCCTCGCGATGCGGCGGCTCGATCGATCGTTCTGGGGCGGGGTCGCGGAGGTCCAGGGGGCGATCTACCGAGTGTTGGTGGGGCCAGGCGCCATGCTCAACACCATTTCGGGCGTGATGTTGACCTTCAAGATGTACGGGGCACTCTCGCTCCGTGTCGGGGCCGGTCTCGGGACGATGCAGGGGGTCGGGGTGCTGGCCGCGCTGGTGACCCTCTTGGGGGCGATGCCAGCCGCCGCCCGGCTCTCCCGGATGGAGCCGACCGGTGAGCGTGCGCCGGCCTTCGACCGGATGTCGTCGCGGCTCTTCCTGACCGGGGCCCTCGGGACGGCCCTGGCGGTCGTCGCCCTGGTGGCCGGGAGCCTCTACCGGGGATGACCATCTCCCGCCGGGACCTGCTGGCCCTCGGCGCACTGCTGCCCGGGTTCGCCGGCATTGCCCGGGCGGCGGATCGGCTGGCCTGGGATGCCTCCTCCTTCGCCGCCATGACGGGCCCGGGATCAGATCCCGACTGGGAACGAATCGCAGGCCAATTCGTGATCGATGGGGTACACCTCAACACCGGCACCTACGGCGCGTGTCCACTGTCGGTGATCGAGGCGACCGTCCACCATCTGCGGGCCTTTGAGCGGATCACCCGGCAGGAGCATCCGGACATCGAACGGCTCCACGCCGATCTCGAACGGTTTCTCGGTGCCTGGCCGGGCTCGGTGGCGATCGTTCGCAACACCACCGAGGCGATGAACGTCGCGGCGAACGGGATCGACCTCGGCCCCGGTGACGAGATCCTGACGACGACCCACGAGCACATCGGTGGGCGTTGTTGCTGGGAGTTGCAGGCAGCCCGTCGTGGCGCCACCGTGGTGACCTTCGCTCCGCCACTCGACCCAGGATCACCAGAGGAGCTCGTGGCCGCGTGGCAAGCACAGCTCACCCCGCAGACGCGGGTGCTGTCGATCTCGCACGTGCTCTTCACCACCGGGATGATCCAACCGGTGGCGGAGCTGGTGCGACTGGCCAGGTCCCGAGGCATCATCTCGGTGATCGATGGGGCGCACCCACCCGGAATGCTCGCCCTCGACCTGCAGGCCATCGACGCGGACTACTACGCCAGCTCACCGCACAAGTGGTTGCTGGCGCCGAAGGGCACCGGGCTC
>JAHEFN010000132.1 GCA_024640185.1 Gemmatimonadota bacterium
CGTCCACGAGGCCGGCGCCCTCGTCTTCGTCGATGCCGTCCATTATGCGCCGCACCGCCTGGTCGATGTTGCCGCGCTGGGGGCGGACCTGCTGGCCTGTTCACCCTACAAGTTCTATGGCCCGCACCTCGGGGTGCTGTGGGGTCGCCAGGACCTCCTCGCGACGATCGACACGCCGCGACTGGTGCCCCAACCGCAACAGCCCCCCGAGCGGATCCAGCTCGGGACCGGCTCCTTCGAGGCGATCGCCGGAGCCACCGCGGCGCTGCGCTGGTTCGCGGCGCTGGGCGGCAGGGACACGGTCACCAGGAGTGCCCTGGTCGAGGCGTTCGGTCGGCTGCAGGAACGCGAAGAGGTGCTGTTTGACCGGCTGTGGCACGGACTCGGTCAGATTCCCGGGCTTCGGCGCTTCGGTCCACCGGCGGGGGCACCACGGACCGGGACGGTGTCCATCACCCTCGCCAACCAACCGGCCGGCGAACTCGCTGGCGTGCTCGCCGGCAGCGATTGCTGGGCATCGCACGGCCACTTCTATGCCCTGACGGTGGCGGAACGCTGTGGCGTCTTGCCGGAGGGTTGGTTGCGGCTCGGCCTGTCAGCCTACACCAGCGACGACGATGTGACGCGGGTGTTGGCGGCCCTTGAAGCCGCCGCGAAGGCGTGAGGTTGCACCTCGGGATCCGATTCCAGCGTCTGAGGTAGCCATGGCCGACCCGCCGACCCCGGATGATGACGACAGCCTGTCGGAACGGCGGGCCCTGACGCTGGCGCCGACTCAGCCGTTGTTGCAGGGCATCCATGCGCAGGTGCTCGCCAGGGAAGGTGACCGAACGGGGGCGATCCGGATTCGCGACAGGTTGCCGGGCGATCGTGGCCGCAGCGGAGTGGCCGGCGGGCTGGCCCACGCGCAGTTGGCGGTGGGTGACACCGCCGCCGCCCTGACCGCCCTGGAGCGAGCGGTGGTGGAGCACGACCCGATCTTCGGGGCGGAACCCCTCGATTCACCCCTGTTCCACGCACTCAGGGGAGCCCCACGGTTCGCGGCGGTCCGCCGTCAGGCCGGGCTGCTCTCCGGGGCCGGTGACTGACCGAGCAACCTGGTCAGCGGATCATCCTGTGATTTCCGCATCCCGAATTGGGCATCGGCGACGGCCGTGACCCAGTCGTGGTCTCGGCGTCCCTCCCCCCGCAGTGCCTCGCGTCGGACCTGTTTGCTCCGGGCGATGGCATCCTCGCCATTGGGGTCGATCGCCATCAGTGGTCCATCGATGTCACTGAGGGCCAGCCGGATGTAGCCGACGGCACGATCGAGGTGGTCGGCGATGAGTTCATCGGTGAGCTCCCAGCGACTCTGATCGGCCGCGACCTGCATCCCCATTTGCCACGGTCGGGAGTCGGTCAGGCGCACCATCCCACGGAAGAGTCGTCGGTTGGTGCGGACAGAGAAGATCGTGGGGGAGAGGATCCGTTCGAGATGGGCATCGGCCGGGCGGTGGTCCAGCCGGATCAGTTCGCGTGCGGCGCGAGGCACCTCGTCACCGAGCGACGTCTCCACCCGCGATTCCCAGTAGGTGTGTCCCATCGTGCGGGTGCTGCTGGTGACCACCAACTGGCGCGGTACGAAGTGATTGTGGGCGACGACGTCGGCGGCGAGGTGGGCCATGTAGCCGAGTCCGAAGGCGCGCAGCGCATCACTCGGCGCCTCCTCGAGCACCTCACGCCCGACATGCCAGGCATGGCAGTGGCGGTCGGCCGGGGCGTACTTCTTCGCCATCGTGGTGTCGGCAGCGATGTTGCCATAGAGGAAGTCATGCGGGTAGGAACGCAGCAGGTCCGCCACGGCCGGACCGAGCAGTTCGAGGGAGCCGAGCACCCGTTCGCCGAGTACCACATGGGTGCCCGGCGTCCAGGCGTGTGCCAGCTCCGGGAAGGCGAGGCCGACGGCGACCACGATGAGGATGGCGAGCACCCATCTCACCGCTTGTCACGCCTCCCCGGCACAAGGAGTCGACCGAGCTGGCCCAGGACCCCACGGGTCGTGCGGACGGTGCGGAGTGCCACGGCGACATCGATCGCGGCTTCCTCGACTTCCTCCTGGAGCACCTCGACCAACGCATCGAAGTCATCGAGCCGGCGGCGGGCCTGCCGCAGCCCGTGGTGGACCTCGTGGCGCAACGCGGCCGAGGTCTCGGCCAACTCCGCGACCTCGTCGTGGGTGATCCCCGCGAGCTCGGCTCCGGTCTCGCTGAAGGCGGTGAGTGCCGCGATCGCCGGTGAGAGTTCCTTGCGCAGGTCCCCGAGTTCCCGGCCCAACTCGGTCGAGCGCTCCCGGCCCTCGCGGAGCGCGATCATCACCGTGATGCCGAGCGCGACGACACAGAGGGCGATCAGCGCCAGGGAGACGGCGATCGTCGGTGCAACCCAGTCAGCCATGGGACCCTCCTTCGCTCGAGTACCCCTGCAATCTAAAGCCGACATGGGGCCGGCGGCTTGCGGGGCCACCCCGGCGCCGTGAGGTTAGAGCCATGGCTCCTCGCTACGTAGTCACCGGAGGCCGGCCGCTCAACGGGACCATCCGCCCGGCCGGCAACAAGAACGCCGCCCTCCCCGTCATCGCCGCGTCGCTGCTCGCCGATGGGCCGGTCGAGCTGGGGAACATCCCACGTATCCGGGATGTCGAGACGCTCCTGGAGTTGATCGCCACCCTCGGAGCCGGGGTGACCTGGCGCGACGATGGCACGCTGGTGATCGACCCGCGGCCTGTGGAACCGCGACCGCTGGACCCGGTCCTCTGTACCAGGATTCGGGCCTCGATCCTCCTCGCCGGCCCCCTGCTGGCTCGCTTCGGCAAGGTGGTCCTGCCACCGCCGGGTGGCGACGTGATCGGCCGCCGACGGATCGACACCCATTTCATGGCGTTGGAGCACCTCGGCGCGTCGGTGACCGTCGGGGAGCAGTATGCGATCGAGGCGCCGTCGCTTGTCGGTGCCGACATCTTCCTCGATGAGCCGAGTGTGACCGGAACGGAGAATGCCCTCATGGCGGCGGTGATGGCCACGGGGACCACCATCCTCCGCAATGCCGCCGCCGAACCCCACGTCCAGGACACCGCGCGGCTGCTGGTGGCGATGGGGGCCCAGATCGAGGGCATCGGGTCGAACACCTACACGATCGAGGGTGGGCGTGCCCTGGGCAGCGCCGCCATGTCGATCGGACCGGACCACATCGAGATCGGTTCGTTCATCGGCCTTGCCGCCGTCACCAATGGCTCGATCACCATCGAGGGGGTTCGCCCGCACGACCTGCGGAGCATGCTGCTCGGCTTCGAGCGTCTCGGCATCTGCCCTCGCCTCGAGGGGGACCGCCTGATCGTCGCCGCGGGGCAGGAGCGTCGGGTTCGTCCCGACCTCGGCGGGCATGTGCCGAAGCTCGAGGATGGGCCGTGGCCGGCATTCCCCGCCGACGTCATGTCCATCGCGCTGGTCGCTGCGACGCAGTGCGACGGGATGATCCTGATCCACGAGAAGATGTTCGAGTCCAGGATGTTCTTCGTCGACAAGTTGGTGGGGATGGGCGCCCGGATCGTGCTCTGTGATCCGCACCGTGCGGTGGTCAGCGGCCCGTCGGCCTTGCGGGGGGGCAAGGTGGAGTCACCGGACATCCGGGCCGGCATGGCGATGCTGCTCGCCGCCTTGGCGGCCACCGGCACCAGTACGATCCACAACATCGGCCAGATCGAGCGGGGCTACGAACGGATCGATGAGCGACTGCGCAGTCTCGGGGCTGCCATCGAGCGCCTTGACGACTGACGAGGTCCCCCTCACCGGGGCGGTGCCGCGGTGGGAGGTGCCCGACTGGCCGCGCCGGTTCGGGGTGACCGCCGGGATCACCGGCCGCGGCGACGACCGCGAGACCCCGTTCGACCTCGGTCTCTGGTCGGGGGCGCCGGTTGCGGAGACGATGTCCCGGTGGCGGGCCTTCCGGCAGTCGCTCCCGGCCTTCGCCGGCCAGGTCATGTCGCACCAGGTCCACGGCGACCGGGTGCTCTGGCATGCGGGTGGGGACGGCTGGCAGATCCATGAGGCCGCCGATGGCCACGCCACCTCCGCCACCGGCCTCCTGCTGCTGGTCACGGTGGCCGATTGCGTGCCGGTCTACCTCCTCGCCCCCCGTCAGCGGGCCATCGCCCTGTTGCATGCCGGCTGGCGGGGCACCGCGGCCGGAATCCTGCGGCAGGGCGTCGAGCTCCTCTCGGCCCGGACCGGTGCGGCGGCCAGTGATCTCGTGATGCACCTGGGTGTCGCGATCTCGGGCCCCCGATACGAAGTCGGGGCCGAGGTGCTGGCGGGCGTCGGCCGGACCGCCGTGGGGCCTGGACCCTGGACCCTGGACTTGCGTGAGGTCCTTCGGGACCAGGGCCGCGACCTGGGGATAGGGGAAACCACCATCAGCGGACACTGCACCGCCCGGGAGGCGGGCGCGTTCTTTTCCCACCGGCGGAGCGGGGGACGCGATGGCCGGCTGGTGGCCTACCTCGGCATGCCGGGCCGGGGCGAATAGCCCGCGGCGAGTCCTGCCGGGCGCCCTGTCGCCTTGCGCCAAGGGGCTTGCCCAGCCGGCCTGACGGGGGGTATCTTGAAGTGCTGGGGCAACTTGCATGCTGTCGGCGAGGTGTCGGGTGTCCCCCGGCATTTTTGTTTATCCCCCGGGGCGTGACGTTGTGACTTTCGATCTGCTTTCTCCTGAGGCGCTCCGCGCCGCCGTCGCCGGGCTCGAGTACGAGCTGGTGGACGTGCGGATCTCCGGGCCGGCCTCGCGGTGCGTCGTCCGAATCTGGATCGACGTCCGGGGCGGTGGGGTTCCGGGTGCCGGAGTGACCACCGACGACTGTGCGCGGGTGTCGCGCGCGCTCGAGGCGGAGCTGGAGTCCGCCGGTGCGGTGGGGCCACGATACATCATCGAGGTCTCTTCGCCTGGCATCGAGCGACCGATCCGCTTCGCCGAGCACTGGCGGCGGTACCTCGGTCACGAGGTGCGGGTGAAGGCGCGCGGGATAGCCGGCAAGGTCACGGCACGGATTGCCGGAGTGCCCGATGAGGACCATGTGGACCTGGTCATCAACGGGATCGAACAGAGGCTGCCTCTCGATGCGGTCAGGGAGGCCACATTAGTGGTCGACTGGTCCGCGATCGGGTAACTGGGAAGCAGGAGAACGTTAGAGATGGCGACGTCCGCCGAAATGCTGAGCGCGTTCCAAGAACTCTCCAACTCCAAGTCATTGGAGGCAGGCGAGCTGATGGACCTGTTGCGTGACGGGATTCACGCCGCGCTGATGAAGAAATACGGTCCGACCGTCCGCTGCGAAGTGGACGTCGACGAGACCGAGGGCGGCATCACGGTGATGCGCCTGCGTCAGGTCGTGGCCTCCGTGGAGGACCCCGCAGCCGAGGTCTCCCTCGAGGAGGCGCAGTTCGAGGACGAGGAGTTCCAGGTCGGGGATGTGCTCGAGGAGGAGGTGCCCTTCGAGGCGTTCGGGCGACTGGCCGTCCAGGCTGCCAAGCAGCGGATCATCCAGCGGGTGCGCGAAGGCGAGCGCAATCGGATTCGCGAGGAGTTCACCTCCAAGGTGGGCGAGCTGCTCTCGGGCGAGATCCAGCAGGTCGAGCGCGGCAAGTTCGTGATCATGCTCAACCGGTTCCGCGAGGCCGAGGCGATCGTCCCCTATCGGGAACAGAACCACCGCGAGCACTTCCACCAGGGCGACACGATTCGCGCGGTGCTCAAGCGCATCGAGGAGACCCCCAAGGGACCACGGCTGATCCTCTCCCGGTCCGACCCGCTCTTCGTGCAGGCGCTGTTCAAGCTCGAGGT
The DNA here is from genome assembly GCA_024640185.1 of Gemmatimonadota bacterium. GTDB lineage: Bacteria > Gemmatimonadota > Gemmatimonadetes > Gemmatimonadales > GWC2-71-9 > Palsa-1233. The sequence goes on from JAHEFN010000132.1 coordinate 5,872, forward strand.
GCCGGAAATCCAGCAGGGGATCGTCGAGGTGCGCGGGATCGCCCGCGAGGCCGGCTCACGCACCAAGGTCGCCGTGATCTCACGCGACGACGCCATCGACCCCGTCGGGGCCTGTGTCGGCCTCAAGGGTTCGCGGGTCCAGGCGGTGGTCAACGAACTGAGCGGCGAGCGGATCGACATCGTGCCGTGGTCACCGGATCCGGAGCGGTTCTCCCGGCTCGCGTTGGCGCCGGCCAGGGTGGCCAAGGTCTTCTCCGACATCGCCACCAAGACGATCCAGGCCGTCGTGGACGAGGACCAGTTGTCGCTGGCGATCGGTCGCAACGGGCAGAATGTCCGACTGGCGAGCGAACTCACCGGGTGGAAGATCGACCTCTACTCCAGCCGGGAGTGGTTGGAGCGGGGTGGCGAAGGGCCGTTGTTCGGTGGGCCGGAGGGGGAGGAGGACGACACCCCGCGGGTGCCGCTCTCCCAGCTCGAGGGGCTCTCGACCGAGTTGGTGGCCCTCCTCGATGTCGCCGGGTACGGGGCACTGAACGATGTGATCGACCTTGAACCCGAGGAGATCGCCGGGATTCCGGGGATGACCCAGGGACTGGCCGACGAGTTGGCCAAGTTTGTGGCGGAGCTGACCGAGGAGGTACCGGTCGAGGGCGAAGCGCCCGAAGCGGCTGCCACCGAGGGAGCGGTGGAGGCCGAGGCGGCGCCCACCGAGACCGCAGGTGGCGAAGCCACCGCAGGGTGACCCGACCGAGCGGTGCCTGGGGCTGATTGGCCTCGCATTGCGGAGTGGGCGGCTGGCGATCGGCGTCGATGCGACCCGAGCCGGCCTGCAGCGGGGTGGTGTGCACGCGGTGGTGCTCGCGGCGGATGCCTCGCCGAGAGCGGTTGAGAAGGTGGTTCGGTTGGCGAGGGGCACCGGGACGCCCGTGTTGCCAGGGCCGACCGCGGATCG
>JAHEFN010000405.1 GCA_024640185.1 Gemmatimonadota bacterium
TGGCACGACGTGTCCCGCCATCAACGGGAAGGTGTTGAAGATCTTGCCGGCATCGAGTCCGGCGACGAACCCCCCCGAGAGGAGGGTGATGAAGGTGAGGACGACGCCGGCGCGCACGAGGTTACGGATGCGACGCGGGGTGTGCTCGGCCTCCCGCCGCCGGGTGGAGAGTTCGAGGATGGTCCAGACGCACGCCGCATAGATGATGAGGGCCATGCCGAGGTGTGCGGTGAGCCGATAGGGACTGACGCTGGTGCGCACCGACAGGCCGCTGCTGACCATGTACCAGCCGAGCACCCCTTGGGCGAGGGCGAGGACCGGCAGCAGCAGGAGTCGGCGTCGATGCTCGGGCCGCAACTGGCCGCGGCTGAGGAAGACAAAGTACGGCACGGCCAGGATCAGCCCGACCAGCCGCGCCAACAGGCGATGCACCCATTCCCAGCGATAGAGGCCCTTGAACGCCTCGAGGGTGATGCCCAGATGCACGGTCTGGGCCTCCGGGATCGCCTGGTAGTCACGGTATGCCGCCGCCCAGGCCTCCTCGGTCAACGGTGGGAGGACCCCCGCCACCGGTTGCCATTCGGTGATCGACAGGCCGCTCTCGGTCAGCCGGGTGATTCCGCCGACCGCCACGGCGATGACCACCGCCACCGCCGCCACCACCAACCACCGGCGGACGAGCCGGTCGGCAGATTCACTCATCGCTGTGCTCCACGGTTCGCCACACCAGGCGGCGGCTATCGCTGTCGAAGACCACCAGGGCGACCTGGCGCGGCCCGAATGATATCGTGGTGTCGAGGGTCATCAACGGTGGGATCGCCGCCTGGGCGCGACGAGCGCGCTCGCTGATCTCGCGCGCGGCACGGCCGGCGAACAGCCCGGTGTCGGCGGCCGATGTCAGTCGGTCATCCGACTGGGGCGTCTCCAGCGGGGCGGCCTCTCGGCGTGCGAAGGTCACCTGGATGCGATGACGGCCGGCCGGTAGGGGATATTCTCGCAGCAGGTGGATCGGTCGATCATGGCGCAAGCCGCCGCCGCGAATGCGTGCCGTGGCGATCTCGTCCCCGTCTGCCGACACCCTCAGGTCGTAGCTCGCCGAAGTGCCCTCGCACTGGACCCGTTGACGCATATGCTCGGCAAGTCCGGCGAGTTCTTCCTCCGAGAGCGTCCGGCACACCTCGATCCGCTCCGGCATTGCGCTCCACGAGAGTCGCAACTGCGCGTCGTCGCTGGCGTGGTGGGGCAGTGACAGCGTCGAGGACGCGGCGAGAAGGAGCAACCCCAAGGCCGTCGACGCGCCCGCGGCGACCACTCGGATCGGGCTCATCGCTCGGCCTCGTCGAGCGGCACCGGTTCGCAGATCGCCTCAAGTTCGGCGTCGGTCTCCGGCTCGGGGCGCTCCAGCTGCTCGAGCTCACTCGCGAACCGGCGAAAGGCCGTCATCGCACTCGCGAGATCGCCCGGCGCCAAGGTGGTCGTGCGCAGCCGTCGCCGATCGACGCGTGGCTGCAATTCAGCCTCCCGGTCGTTGAAGAGTCGTTCGTGAAGCCACTTCGGACCCTCGCGCCCGATGCAGTCACGTGGCGGACAACTCGCCACGAGGACTCCCGGTGCTCCGCCCCGGATCAACAATTCGATGACCGAGGTGTGCAGGTTGCCGACGCACGAGACCAGGTGGAGCCGTGCGCCCGCATCCCGGAAGGCGGCTCGATGCGCCTCAGGCGACTGGGCACAACAGATGGCCACCGGCTTGTCAGGGTCTCCCGCGGCAGCCTCTTCCAGCGCCGTGGCGCGCAGGGTGGCCAGTTGATCCCGACCGGTGTGGCCTGGGGGACCCACCCCCATTGGCGCACACGACCCGGCGCAGATCCCGCAACTGACGCAACGGGTCGGGTCGATCTGGGCAATCAGGGTTGGCCTGTCGTCCTGGCGCGGCACCATGGTGATCGCTTCCCAGGGACAATCCTGGGGGCACTGGTTGCAGCCGGTACAGTGCCGGGGGTCGA
>JAHEFN010000406.1 GCA_024640185.1 Gemmatimonadota bacterium
GACGCGGTGCGGGCGCAGCTGGCGGTCTTCGGGCTGGACTACGACAACCGGCCGTAGCTCCTGCCGGGGGTCAGACGGAGTTCCCGTTCGCGGTTCGCTGATATCTTCTGTCGATGCGTGCTGCCCTCTTTCATCAATTCGGTGCTCCGCTCGACGTGACCACCGTGGCCGACCCGACGCCACCGCCGCATGGTGTGGTGCTTCGGGTGACGGCCAGCGGCATCTGCCGCAGTGATTGGCATGGCTGGCAGGGACACGACACCGACATCACGACGTTGCCCCACATCCCGGGCCACGAACTGGCGGGCGAGGTGGTCGCCGTCGGCGGTGGCGTGACCGGCTGGCGGGGCGGGGAGCGGGTCACCACCCCCTTTGTCTGTGGTTGCGGCGGCTGTGTGCCGTGTCGGCGCGGCGATCATCAGGTCTGCGATCACCAGACCCAGCCGGGCTTCACCCACTGGGGTTCCTGGGCCGAGTTCGTGGTGATTCACCACGCCGACGTCAACCTGGTGGCCCTCCCGGCATCGATCGATGCGGTGACCGCGGCGTCACTCGGTTGCCGGTTTGCGACGGCGTTCCGGGCGGTGGTCGATCAGGGCGCGGTCGTCCCCGGTGAGTGGGTCGCGGTGCATGGCTGTGGCGGGGTGGGGCTCTCGGCGGTGATGATCGCGGTGGCCAGCGGCGCCAGGGTGATCGCCGTTGACGTTGATGCCGCGACACTCGTGCGAGCCAGGGAGCTGGGGGCCGAGGCGGCGGTCAACGGTCGGGACGTCGCCGACGTCGCCGGCGCGATTCATGATCTCACCGGCGGCGGCGCCGACCTGTCGATCGACGCGCTGGGTGCTCGCGTCACGGCCACCAACTCGATCGGGTCGCTGCGCAAGAACGGCCGCCATCTGCAGGTTGGCTTGCTGGCCGGCGACGACTTCCATCCGCCGCTGCCGATGGAACTGGTGATCGCGCGTGAGCTGTCCCTGATCGGTAGTCACGGGATGGCGGCCCACCACTATCCCCGAATGCTGGCGATGATCGCGGATGGCCGGCTCGATCCACGCAAGGTGGTGGCGCACACGGTGTCGCTCGCTGCGGCGCCCGCCGAGCTTGCCGCGATGGCCGGCACGAGCCGTCAGGGGATGGTGGTCATCGACATGGATGGTGGCGCCTAGCTCGAGCCACTATCACCGCGGATCGCTCCCCCGAGTCGCGTCATTCGGCCCCGGTGTGCCGCGATCGGGGTCACGGCGAGGGAGAGGGCGTGGGCTTCGTGCGCGGATGCTCGCCCGCATTCGCTCCGCCTCGATTCTCGGGGTCGAGGCCTTCGCCGTCGATGTCGAGGTCGATATCGCCAACGGCCTCCCGTCGTTCACCACCGTGGGGCTGCCCCTCGGGGCGGTGAAGGAGGGTCGCGAGCGGGTGGCGGCGGCACTGAACAACTCCGGCTTCGCACTCCCGCTCCGGCGGATCACGGTCAACCTCGCCCCGGCCGATGTGCGCAAGCGCGGTTCGGCGTTCGACCTCCCGATCGCCATCGGCATCCTGGTGGCCAGCGGTCAGGTTGAGAGCGCCACGCTCGGCACCACGCTGCTTCTCGGTGAGTTGGGGCTCGAGGGTGACCTCCGACCGATTCGCGGCGCACTGCCGATCGCGCTCGCCGCACGCGAGATCGGCTGTATCTCACTGATCCTCCCGCCGGCGAACGTTGCCGAGGCCGCGGTGGTCGACGGCCTCGAGGTCCACGGCGCGGCGACACTCAGGCAGGTGACCGACCACCTCTCCACCCTGTCACCGCTGGGAGTGACGCACACCCAGGCCTCGCTGCTGCTGGCCGATGCGCGGACCGACGTCGCTGACTTCCGTGAGGTCCGGGCGCAGGGTGCCGCCAAGCGAGCGCTCGAGGTGGCGGCGGCCGGTGGCCACAACCTGCTGATGATTGGCCCGCCCGGCTCGGGGAAGACGATGCTCGCCCGGCGGTTGCCAGGGATCCTGCCGTCGTTCACGCTTCC
>JAHEFN010000133.1 GCA_024640185.1 Gemmatimonadota bacterium
TCAACACCCTCGCGGAATTCATCGCGGCGATCGAGAAGATCGGCGAATTGGTGCGGATCAGTCGGCCGATTGACACCCACCTCGAGATCGCCGAGATCGCCGATCGTGCCATGAAGATGCCTGACGGCGGGCCCGCCCTGCTCTTCGAACAGCCCGTCCTGGCAAGTGGCGAGCGCTCGACAATCCCGGTGGCGATCAACCTCTTCGGCTCCCGGAAGCGGATGGAGCTGGCCCTGGGGGTCGACCGACTCGACCAGATTGGCGACCGGATCACGGAGCTGCTGGAGCCGAAGGTCCCCAAGGGGTTCCTCGGCAAGCTGGCGATGCTCCCCAAGCTGGCCGAGGTGGCCAAGTATCCCCCCAAGACCCGCTCGGGTCGCCCGCCGTGTCAGGCCGTGATCCAGCGCGACGACGAGGTCGATCTCGACACGATTCCCTTCTTGCAGACCTGGCCCGGCGACGGCGGTCGCTACCTGACCCTGCCGATGGTGATCACCGAGGACCCGGGGCGGGGTACCAGGAACGTGGGGATGTACCGGGTCCAGGTGCTCGGCAGGAACGAGCTGGCGATGCACTGGCAGCGTCACAAGACCGGGGCCGCCCACTGGCGCGAGATGGCCGAGCGGGGCGAACGGATGCCCGTGGTGATCGCCCTCGGTGGCGATCCCGCGGCGATCTACTCCGGCTCCGCCCCCCTGCCGCCGGGGATCGACGAGTTCCTCTTCGCCGGCTTCCTGCGCAAGGAACCGGTCGAGCTGGCTCGCGCGGTCACCTGTGACCTCGAGGTGCCGTCCGAGGCGGAGATCGTCATCGAGGGCTACATCGACCCGGCCGAGGAGCTGGTGATGGAGGGGCCGTTCGGAGACCACACCGGCTTCTACTCGCTCGCCGATCTCTATCCGAAGGTCCATGTCACGGCGGTCACCCGAAAGGCAGATCCCATCTATCCGGCGACCCTCGTCGGCCGGCCGCCGATGGAGGATTACTGGCTCGGGCATGCCACCGAGCGGATCTTCCTGCCGCTGCTCAAGCTGACGGTGCCGGAAATCGTCGACTACCACATGCCCGCCGCGGGGATCTTCCACAACCTGGTCTTCGTCTCGATCGACAAGCAGTACCCCGGGCAGGCGTACAAGGTGATGCACGCGCTCTGGGGTCAGGGGCTGATGTCGCTGTCGAAGGTGCTGGTCATCGTCGACAAGGACGTGAACGTCCAGGATCCCGATGAGGTGTGGTGGATCGCGCTCAACAACATCGATCCGAAGCGCGACACCGAATTTGCCCGTGGGCCGGCCGACGTGCTCGATCACGCGTCGGCGCATTTCACCTTCGGCAGCAAGATGGGGATCGATGCGACGCGGAAGTGGCCCGAAGAGGGGTTCGACCGCGAGTGGCCCGATCGGATCGAGATGGACGAGGCCACCAAGGCTCGGGTCGATGCGATGTGGGGGGAGCTCGGCATTTGACGAGAGACGCGAGACGAGAGACGCGAGGCGAGGGGCAGACGATCAGCGGCTCCTCGACCATGGTGGCGTGGTTCAATTTCGTGAAACTGCCCCACACCCTCTTTGCCCTCCCCTTCGCGCTCCTCGGCGTGCTGGCGGCCTCGATGGTCGCACCGCTCACCTGGCCCATCGTCGGCTGGGTGGTGCTCGCCTTCACCGCGGCCCGATTCGCGGCGATGGGATTCAATCGCATCGCTGACCGGGGCTACGACGCCGCCAACCCCCGCACCCGGGCCCGAGAGATCCCCGCTGGCCGGATCGGGGTGTCGCAGGCCGCCGTGGCGGTCGCGCTGGCCGGCCTCGTCTTCGTGGCGGCGGCATGGCGGCTCAACCCACTCTGCTTCGCCCTCTCGCCGGTGGCCCTCACCTGGATCCTGGGCTACTCCTATGCCAAGCGGTTCACCTCGTGGCCGCATCTCTGGTTGGGCTTCTCGCTGGCGATGGCTCCGGTGGGTGGCTGGCTCGCCGTGACCGGGAGCTGGAGTGAGCCGTGGTGGCTGCTGCTGGTGATCACCGTCGGGGTGCTCACCTGGGTGGCCGGCTTCGACATCTTCTATGCGCTGCCCGATGAGGGGTTTGATCGCGACGCCGGATTGCGGAGCGCGGTGGTGCGGTTGGGGCAGGCACGGGCGATCCTCCTGGCCAAGCTGCTCCACGGCGTGACCATTCCCGCCCTGGCGCTCTTCGGGTGGGTGGCCGGTTTCGGGGTCTGGTACTTCGTCGGGATCGGCATGGCCGCCGGCATTCTCGCCTACGAACACCGCTTGGTGCGCCCCGGCGATCTCTCCCGACTCGACGCCGCGTTCTTCACCATGAACGGGGTGATGAGCGTGACGGTGTTCGCCTTTGCCGTGGTTGATCGGGTCGTGGGGTAGACGGAGACCGGAGACCAGAGACCAGAGACCGGAGACCGGAGAACGGAGAACGGACGTGGCGAGTCCAATCTCCGGGGACCGAGCTGGTTCCGCTCTGCGTCCCGCGCTGCTTCCAAGGGTGAGAGTGCACCTTTCAACGCCCCAGCCTTAGACTTCCCCCATGTCCGACCTCCCCATCGTCCTCGCGATCACCGGCGCCTCTGGTGCGCCCTATGCCGTACGGCTCCTCGACGTGCTGGCCCGTGCCCATGTGCCGGTCGAGCTGATCGTCTCTTCGCATGGCTGGCGGTTGCTCGAGACCGAGGCCGACGTCGCCGATGAGGCGGCGCTCAAGGTGGCCACCGGCGGCGACTGGTCATCGGTGACGGTCTATCCCGACACCGATCGTGGCGCCAAGCCGGCCTCGGGATCCCATCGCACGGCGGGAATGGTGATTTGTCCGTGCAGCATGGGTACCGTCTCCGCCGTGGCGCAGGGGAGTTCACGCTCGCTGGTCGAGCGCGCGGCTGATGTCGCCCTCAAGGAGCGGCGGAAGCTGGTGCTGGTGCCGCGGGAGACACCGTTGTCATTGATTCACCTCCGCAACCTCACCGCGGTGACCGAGGCCGGTGCGGTGGTGATCCCGGCGGCTCCCGGGTTCTATCACCGTCCCACCAAGATTGCGGACCTGGTCGACTTCGTCGTCCAGCGGATCGTCGATCAGTTCGACCTCGACCTCCAACTCGCTCCGCGGTGGGGCGGCTGAGATGCGTCTCGGGGTGATTGCCGACACCCACGGCTTGCTCCGACCTGAGGTGTTCGAGGTCTTCGCCGAGGTCGATCACATTCTCCATGCCGGTGACCTCGGCCCGCTCGATCTGCTCACCGAGCTCGAGGCGCTGGCGCCGGTCACCGCGGTCTTCGGCAACACCGATGGCATGGACGTCCGGGCTCGGCTGCCGCGGGTGGCCGAGGTACGGCTGGACGGCTTTGACATCGTGGTCACTCATGGCGACCAATTCGGGCGCGGGGTGCCCAACGAGGAGTTCCAGGCCGCCTACCCGAGGGCCGACATCCTGATCCATGGTCACACCCATCTCCCCAAGCTCGAGTTGGTGGATGTCGTGGTGACCGTGATGAATCCCGGTGGAGCCGGCGCCCGCCGGTTCGACATCCCCGCCTCGGTGGGGATCCTGGAGCTCGAGGCCGGCATCCCGCCACGGGGGCGGTTGGTGCCGCTCACGGGGGCGGACGAGGACTGAGGGTGTGGTGCCTCGCCCACAACCTGAGGCAAACGTCCCACAGTTGACCGGTGCAGATAGCCGGGGCGGCGATCACGCAACTGGTTTCGGCTCAACCGAATGACGGACATTTGACGCTGGGGCTACGCGTGGGAGCGGTTCGTGCGACAGGTCACTCTGTTGCAGGCCGCCTTTCTCCTCACACCCGAGAGCATCCCATGCGTCATCCAGTGTTGGTTGCAGTGCTCGCTGTTGTTCTCCTTGCCCCGACGGCTTCGGCACAGGGCACCTTTGGGCCCCTTCCGGAGGCCACCTTTGGGGGCTCAGGCATCCCCAACGATGCCGTGATGGTGTCTTCGTTTGGCGATGTGACCCTCGGTATCACGGCCACCCCGCGATACGCCAGCCCGGCCCTGACCAATGACGGCGCCGGGACTTTCTTTGCTGGCGTGGGCGAAAGCGATCCCGGGCTATCACTCTGGAATTGGAGTTTCTACTTCGGTGGGACCGGCCTGTCTGGCTACAATTTCCAGATCGTCTACGATCTAGACCCGGCGGCCGCCAACGCCGGACTGGGCACCATCACATTCCCAGGAAGTGGTGTCGTCCAGAACTCGTGGAATTCTGGATTCGGATTCCTCGCCGGGCCGGCAAGCCCAGGGTTCGCTCCCCCGACCTACACCACGTTCGATCCGTACGCTGCAGGGACCTACACTTTCGCCCTCCGGCAGTACGATCAGAATAGGCAACTGGTCAATTGGGTCGGCATGGAAGTCGTGGTTGGCACTCCCAACGAGACCGTCCCCGAACCCGCCACCATGACCCTCATGGCCACCGGACTGGTGGGGATGGCAGCCGCACGGCGCCGGCGCAGAAAGACCTGATCGCCACCCACACCCGGTAACCAGGCATGACGAAGGGGCGCCCGATTCGGGCGCCCCTTCGCAATGGTACTCAAGCCTTGGGTGACCTTCACCCCTCCGGATCAGGTGCCGGCGTCTGGCTCTTTGGATTGGCGTTGAACTCCGTGATCTGGCCCGCGTCGTTGAAGACCCAGCGGAAGACCACCGACTCGGCGGTGAACTCGCTGAAGTCGGCCTCCCACCAGAACTCTGCCGCTGCCCCACGGTGCACGACCTTCTCCTCGAGGACCTCGAGAACCATCCCGCCGACCTCCGCAACCTGGTCCATCAGGCGGCGTAGGCCGTCGGCACCGCCCATCTCGGTGGATTGGGCTGGCGTCATCATCTCGGCGAGCGAGTCGGCCTGACCCTCCCAAAAAAATCGGGAGGCCTGCTTGCCGAGTGCCATGTACTTGGCCGACTCCTCGGCCGTGAATGGCTTGGCAACAACGGCCGGGGCCACCTCGGTGACCTGTGCAGCGACGGGCATCGCCGCACCGACCATCGCCGTCAGGAGGAGTGTCGAAAGTGAACGCACGGTCACCCCTCCGGGTCGGCGCGAGAAGCGCTCTTCGGGCCCACGCCAGCTCCCCGGATCATGTCGTTCTCGTCGAAGATGTACCGGAAGACCAGCGGCTCCATGGTGAACTCGCTGAAGTTGGCCTCCCACCAGAACTGCGGATTCCCCTGCCGGCGGGTCATCTTCTGGTCCACGACCTCGAGGACCATGCCGGCTCGCTCGCCGATCTGGTCCATCATCTGGCGGATCCCGTCGATTCCCCCAACGCTTTCCTGGGTCTCGGGGCGCATCATCGCGAAGAGCGAATCGGCCTGACCATCAAAGAAGTAGCCGACGGCGCGCTTGCCGAGCTCCAGGTAGTGGGCCGACTCCTCTGCCGTGAACGGCGCGGCGGGGGCCACTGGCTCCGGGGTGTCCTGAGCTTGGACGGCCATCGGGGTGGCGAGCAGGAGCGCTGCGGCGAGGGAAGGGATCAAGCGACGGTTCATGGCGGTGTCCTCTGGTGGTTGGGTTCATCCGGACAGACGTTTCAATACGTCGCATAGTTTCATGTTGCAACTGTGAAACGTTCCGTTCCACTCCCAGGACGGGGCGGATGGCTCAGGCAGCGAGAGGGCTGGTCCGCCGCCAGGCATCGGGATGGTTGCGGAACCAGGAGGCCACCAGTAGCCGCTGGTGGAGTCGCTCGGCATCGATCCGCCCGGGGGGATCGGCCTCCCGCCCCAGTTCTGTCCGCACCACGCCGTCGAAGGCCTCCCGCTCGATCGGGGTGACGGGGTCGGGATAGCAGGCCCGAATCTCCCCCCGAACGATGAGATAGGCGCGGGCATCCCCGCGAGCGCCGGCATCGCGATAGACGAAACTGAGGGCATCGGTGGAGGCCCGGGCCCGGGCCGTCACCGCGATCAGCCACTCCAGCGACTCGAACTTCTCGCGCCAATAGGTGGCCCGCTCGAAGTCGCCCGCTTCGGACCGCTGCACCATATCGGCGATGACCCGATCGATGGGCCTCACCGTGCGTCCCTCGAGGAACTCGGCGGCCACGTCACCCCGCGCGCGGTAGTCGGCGGCGCTCACCCGGCCGGCACAGGGACCGAGGCAAGTGCCGAAGTCGAAGCGTGGACATGCCGCACCACGCGGCTCGCTGAAGAGCTCGCCCTGTTCGGCGTAGTGCACCGGCATGTCCGCGCGACAGTCGCGAATCCCGAGCAGGTCGGTGAGGACCCGGACAGCATCGCGCAGCCGGTTTGGCGAGGGGAGGGGGCCGTAGATCCTCCCCCGGTGGCGTTCGGGCGTGGTGGTGACCAGCAGTCGGGGCGCCGGCTCGTCGGTCACGACCACGAAACCGTTCCGACGGCTGCGGTTCATCGCGACGTTGAACGGTGGCCGATGTTGGCGGATCTGGGCGAGTTCGGCGAGGGCCGCGGCAAACTCGCTGGGCGTGGGATCGAACTGGATGTCGCTGGATGCGTGGAGAATCCGGGCGGCCTTGTCGTCGGGATACTTGGCCCGGAAGTACGACAGCAACCGGGTGCGCAGCGCCTTGGCCTTGCCGATGTAGAGGATCCGACCGGAGGCGTCGAGCATCCGGTAGGTGCCCGGGCGATCGTCGGCGAGCTTGCGGACCCTGAAGCGCAGGGCCTCGAGGTCGGTGACGGGGAGGGCAAAGGCAAGATCGCTCACCCTCGCAAGATAGGAACGGAGCCGAGAACAGAGAACAGAGCGCGGAGAACGAGCAGACCA
>JAHEFN010000134.1 GCA_024640185.1 Gemmatimonadota bacterium
GCCCTCGGCGTGGTCGTCGGGATGGTGGCCGGGATCTACCCCGCCCGGCAGGCCTCACGACTCGATCCCATCACTGCCTTGAGGGCCGAATGAGCGGACTCGGACGCGGCAACCTTCTTTCGCGGGCCCTCGAGGGCGTCACGCTGGCCTTCGATGCCGTGCGGGCGGCCAAGACGCGCGCGGCGCTCACCATCCTGGGGATCGCCATCGGCGTGATGGTGGTGATTGCCATGGCCTCGATGATCTCCGGCATCCAGAACGGGGTCTCGGACATCGTCTCGCGCGCCGGCCCCAAGTCGTTCTATGTGATGCGCTACTTCCGCGAGGGGATCCAGGTCTCCGACGGCAGTGACGAGATGTCACCGTGGCGGCGGCGGCCACGGCTCTCGCGCCGCGAGGCCGACCTGATCCGGGCCCTGCCGGCCGTCGAGGACGTCAACATCGTCGAGGTCGGCATCTCGAACATCAGCTACCGGGACAAGGCGCTGGGCGAGCGATTCGTGCAGGGGATGGATCCGGTCTGGATGCAAGTCGAAGGCGGCCAGATCATCGACGGCCGCAACTTCACCCCGATGGACGCCGCGCTCGGTGCCAATGTCGTGGTGATCAACCAGCCAGCCGCGGACGCGCTGTTCGAGAACCTCGATCCGGTCGGCCGGGTGATCAAGATGTTCGGCCTCCCGTTCACGGTGATCGGGCTCTATCAAGATCCGGCCGAGCTCTTCGCCGACGATGACAACGCGAAATTCGTGTTGCCGCATGCCACCTTCGCCAAGGTCGGTGAGTTCGACCGGGGCTGGATCCGGATCGTGGTGCTCCCCACCGAGGCCGCCACCCAGTCCGACGCCATGGACCAGGTGACCGTCGCCTTGCGGGTCGACCGTGGCCTCAAGCCCGGCGAGGAGAGTTCGTTCGACCTCGTCTCGGGCGACCGGTTCCTGGCCTCGTTCAACCAGATGACCCAGGGATTCTTCCTGGTGATGCTGGTGCTCTCGAGCGTCGGCTTGATGGTCGGCGGCGTCGGCGTGGTGGCCATCATGATGATCTCGGTGACCGAGCGCACCCGGGAGATCGGGGTGCGCAAGGCGCTCGGCGCCACGCGCGGTGAGATCCTCTTCCAGTTCCTGGTCGAGGCGGCCACCCTGACCCTGATGGGTGCGGCGGTGGGCCTGGCCCTCGGTGGCCTGATCGCCCTGGGAATCCGGTCCTTCACCCCGCTGCCCGCCGTGATCCCGCTCTGGTCGATCGTGATGGCGCTGATCGCCTCGGCGATCACCGGCATCCTGTTCGGGCTCTACCCGGCCAACAAGGCGGCCCGGCTCAATCCGGTCGAGGCGTTGCGGTATGAATGAACGTCGGGCGCCGATCGGCGCCTGACCGCGCTGGGAGGGTGATAGCTTTCCTCGATGCCCTTCCGCGAAGCCCTCCGCCTGGCCGTGACGACGATCGCGTCGGCCAAGCTCCGCTCCTTCTTCACGCTCCTCGGGATCATCGTCTCGGTGGCCTTCCTCGTCGCCGTGGTCGCGGTGATCCAGGGGATGAACGCCTATGTCGCCGAGAACCTCACCGGCGCGATGATCGGCAAGAACTCCTTCCAGGTCCGCCGCACCCCGATCTCCCTCGGCTTCGTCGATGACGAGACGATTCGGGCCGTGGCCAAGCGCCCCCGGATTTCCCCGGCCGATGCCGAGGCCGTGGCGGCGGCGTTGCCGGATGCCGAGGCCGTGGCGATCCAGTCGGGGTGGCCGACCCCCAGCGCCGACATCATCCGTGGCAACCAGACCCTCGGCAGCGTCCTCATCTTCGGGATCACCCCGCCCTACCAGATCGTCCAGGATTACGTGGTGCGGGTGGGAAGCGCCCTCACCGAGACCGACATGCGGGGCCGCCAGTTGACCGTGGTCGTCGGCGCGGACATCGGTGAGAAGCTGTTCCGTTCGGCGGAGGATGCGATCGGCAAGACCATCAAGATCGCCGGACGCCAGTTCACCATTCAGGGGGTGGCCGAATCGAAGGGCAAGACCCTCGGCCAGTCGTTCGATGGCTTCGTCCTGATGCCGCTGCCGACCTTCGAGTCGATCTACGGCCGGCGGCGCACGACGGTCGTCTCCGTCAAGATGGCCGATCCCGCGATGGTCCCGGGTGCGATGGACCGTGCCGAGGAGGCGATGCGCATCGCCCACCAACTGCGGCCGACCGAGCCGAACGACTTCACCGTCGACAAGGCCGACGCGCTGCTGGCGTTCTGGACGACCCTCACCGCGACCCTCTTCGCCGTGGTGCCGGCGGTGGTCTCGATCGGGATCGTGGTGGGCGGCATCGTCATCATGAACATCATGCTGATGAGCGTGAGTGAGCGGACCCGAGAGATCGGCATCCGCAAGGCGCTCGGTGCCCGTCGGCGCGACATCCGCAGGCAGTTCATGGTCGAGGCGGTGCTGCTCTCCCTCCTCGGGGGCATCATCGGGATCACCGCCGGGTGGCTGCTCGCCACCCTGGTGTCGGTGGCCACCCCGTTGCCGGCGCGGGTCACCCTCTGGTCGGTTGGTGTGGCGCTCACCCTCGGCGCCCTCACAGGCATCATCTTCGGGGTCTATCCGGCGGCCCGCGCGGCCACGCTCGACCCGATCGCCGCGATGCGGAAGGAGTGAGGCGATGATCCTGACCGGCCGGATGGTGTATGAGGGCGCCGCCGTGGCGCTCGACTCGATGCGCACCCACAAGCTGCGCAGCGCGCTCACCGTCCTCGGCGTGGTCATCGGGGTTGGCACGGTCATGCTGATGGCCTCGCTGGTCGACGGCATCAAGTCCTCGATCTTCGCCACGGTCGAGAACTCCTCCCCACGGACCTTCTATGTGCTGCGGTTCTTCTCGGCCGTGCCGATGAATCCCGACAACCTGCCGCTCGAGGTGCGGATTCGCCCGGTCCTCGACGAGGACGATGCCCGGGCCCTGCGCCTCTCCCCCCAGATCGCCCACGCCGGCCTCTGGATCGAGTTTCGCGGGATGCGGATGGAACACCAGGGGATCCGGTCGCAGGGATTGATCACCTACGGCGCCGACAACTCCTATCTCGAGGTCATGGGGGGCACCCTGCTCCGCGGTCGGCTGTTCTCGCAGGCCGAACTCACCTCGGGACACAACGTGATGGTGATCGAGGAAGAGGTGGCCGACCTGCTCTTTGGCACCCTCGACCCGATCGGCAAGGTGGTGCGCTACGGCCGTCGGCCGTTCACGGTGATCGGCATCTACCAGAAGCCCGAGAATGTCTTCTCACCCCCGGGCGCCAGCTACGGCGGGGTGATCCCGTTCCGTGCCGGTGACCAGCAGTTCGAGTACGACCAGACCAACCAGCTCTTCATCGCGGTGCTCGGCCAGCGCGGCGTCTCGGTGGCGCTGGCTCAGGACGCCGCCACGGCCGCGCTGCGAGCCTCCCGCGGCCACCGCCCCGGCGAACCGAACTCGTTCGACATCATCACCCAGGATCAACTGTTGGACATCATGGACCAGCTGACCTCGGCGTTCTTCCTGGTGATGATCGCCCTCTCGAGTGTCGCGCTGCTGGTCGGTGGGATCGGGGTGATGGCGATCATGATGGTCTCGGTCACCGACCGCACGCGGGAGATCGGCATCCGCAAGGCGATGGGGGCGACCCGGGGCGAGATCCTCTTCCAGTTCCTCATCGAGGCCGCCACCCTGACCTGCTTTGGTGGCCTGCTCGGACTGCTGGTTGGGCTGGGTGGCGGCAGCCTGCTGCAAGGGCTGCTCGGGCTGACGGCCGGGGTGCCGATCTGGAGCGCGGTCGTCGCGATCAGCGTCTCGGTGGGCATCGGCCTGATCTTCGGGATGCTCCCGGCGATGAAGGCGGCCCGGATGGACCCGGTGGAGGCGCTGCGGTACGAGTAGCGGCCCTATATTTGCCCATGCTTCCAGCCACCGACCTCCTCGCCATCTTCGCGCACCCCGACGACGCCGAACTCCTCGCCGGCGGTACCCTCATCAAGGCCGTCGACCAGGGACACCGGGTCGTCGCCGTCGACCTCACTCGGGGCGAGCTCGGCAGCAAGGGCACCCCGGCCTTGCGCGCCGAGGAAGCCCTCGCTGCCGCCGCGGTGATCGGACTCGCCGGCCGTGAGTGCCTCGGCCTCCCCGACGGCCGCCTCGCCAACCACGACGATGGCCGGCGCGCAGTGGTCGAGGCGATCCGTCGCCACCGGCCCCGGGTCGTGATCACCCACTACCCGATCGGTCGCCACCCGGATCACCGGGCGGCCTCCGAGCTGGTTCGCGACGCCTGCTTCCTCTCCGGGCTTGCGAACTATCCCGCCGACGGCGAACGGCACCGTCCGGACAAGGTCTGCTTCGCCTTCTCCTATCGCGAGGACACCGTCAAGCCGACCTTCGTGATCGACACCTCTGCCCAATTCGAACGCAAGCTCCAGGCGATGCAGTGCTTTGCGTCGCAGTGGGATGCGACCACGCGCCAAGGCGGGGAGGTCTACCCGACCGGCCAGCCCCTCTGGGACCTGGTGCGCACCCACGATGCGAGGGCGGGATCGCTGATCCGTACCGCCTATGGCGAGCCGTTCTGGACGGCCGAAACGGTGCCTGTCGACGACATCACCGCTCTCGGCGGTGCGACCCTGTAACGGAGAGGAGTAGATTCCCCGGATGGATCCGATCTACCTCGACCACGCCGCCACCACCCCGGTCCGCCCGGAGGTCATCGCGGCGATGATGCCGTTCCTCCAGGAGGCCTGGGGCAACCCCTCGTCGCCCCACGCGATGGGACGTGCCGCGCGGGCAGGACTCGAACAGGCCAAGCGCGAGACCGCCGAGGCGGTTGGCGTCGAACCGAATCAGGTGATCTTCACCTCCGGCGGCACCGAGGCCGACAACCTCGCCGTCATCGGTGCCGCCTTGGCGGCCCGCGCAGGCGGCCGACCGATGCACGTGGTGACCACCGCGATCGAGCACAAGGCCGCACTCGCCTCATGCCATGCCGTCTGCCGCCTGGGCGGAACCGAGACGATTCTCCCCGTCGACCGTCACGGGCTGGTCGACCTCGCCGCCCTTGCCGAGGCCCTGCACCAGATCCCGGCTGTCGTGTCGGTGATGTGGGTCAACAACGAGACCGGCGTGGTGCAGCCGCTCGCCGAGATCGGTCGCCTCTGCCGGGCCGCCGGCGTCCCGCTCCACACCGACGGGGTCCAGGCGTTCGGCAAGATCCCGATCGACCTCGACGCCGTCGATTGCCAGATGCTCTCGATCAGTGGCCACAAGATCGGGGCCCCCAAGGGGATCGGGGCCTTGATCGTCCGCGACCGGAAGCTGGTCGAGTCGATCCTGCATGGCGGTGGGCAGCAGTTCGGCATCCGCCCCGGGACCGAGAACGTT
Source organism: Gemmatimonadota bacterium (assembly GCA_024640185.1). Taxonomy (GTDB): domain Bacteria; phylum Gemmatimonadota; class Gemmatimonadetes; order Gemmatimonadales; family GWC2-71-9; genus Palsa-1233. The sequence goes on from JAHEFN010000134.1 coordinate 5,398, forward strand.
GCCGGCGCCGTGGCCCTCGGCTGCGCCGCGAAGCTCGCGGTCGCCGATCTCGACGCCCACGTCAGGGTGTTGGGCGCCCTCCGCGACCGGTTGGCCGACCAGCTCGCCGTGGCGGTCGATGGGCTGCACTTCCACGGCCGCGAAACCCCGCGGGCACCCCACGTCCTCTCGGTCTCGGTCGCCGGAACCGAGGCCGAGGCGCTGCTGATGCACCTCGATCTCGCGGGGATCTGTGCCAGCGGTGGATCGGCCTGCAATACCGGGACGATCGAGCCGTCCCACGTCCTGGAGGCCATGGGACTCGACCGCGCGCTCGCCCTGGCCACGATCCGCTTCTCCTTCGGCCACGAGAGCACCGAGGCCGAGGTCGATCGCGTCGCGGCCGTCTTCCCCGAGATCGTCGCCCGCGTGCGCGAGCTCAGTGCCACGCTCCACCGTGCCTGACCATCGACGTCGCGTCCTCGTCGCGATGAGCGGCGGGGTCGACTCCTCGGTCGCCGCGGCGCTGCTGGTCGAGGCAGGCCACGAGGTGATCGGGGCGACCATGAAGCTGTTCTGCCATGGCGACGAGGTGCCCGACCGGCCCTGCTGCTCACTCGACGCGATCAACGACGCGAGGACCGTGGCACACCGACTCGGCATCCCGCACTATGTGCTGAACCTCGAGGACCGCTTCGCGGCCAGCGTGATCGAGGATTTCGTGGCGGAGTACGCCGCGGGCCGCACCCCCATCCCCTGCGTGCGCTGCAACTCGTTCACCAAGTTCCGCGACCTCCTGGCCCATGCCGAGGCCCTCGACTGTGACGCCATCGCCACCGGCCACTATGCCCGAGCCGAGGGCGGCGCGCTCTACCGGGGTCGCGACCGCCAGAAGGACCAGAGCTATTTCCTCTGGGGCATCGACCGGAGCGTGGTGGCCCGGATGCTGACCCCGGTCGGCGACCTCGACAAGCAGGACACCCGCGCCCGCGCCCGGGCGATGCAGCTGGTGACGGCCGAGAAGCCCGAGAGCGTCGAGATCTGCTTCGTCCCGGACGGGGATTACGTCAAGGTGCTCCGCCAACACCTTCCCGCCGATGCCCCGGCACTCTCCGCCGGCCCCGTGGTCACCACGACCGGCGAGCTGATCGGCGAGCACACCGGGTTCGCCGGCTACACCGTGGGCCAGCGGCGGCGACTCCCCGGCGGACGCGAGCTGCCACTCTACGTGGTCGAGGTCCGGCCCGAAAGCCGCGAGGTGGTCGTCGGCAGCGCCGACGACCTGCTGGGCCACGCCGTGACCCTGGACGACTGCAACTGGCTCGGCACGCCCCTCCGTGAGGGTGACCGGTGCGAGGTCCAATTGCGCTATCGCAGTGAAGCCGTG
>JAHEFN010000135.1 GCA_024640185.1 Gemmatimonadota bacterium
CCACGCCGTGACCCTGGACGACTGCAACTGGCTCGGCGCGCCCCTCCGTGAGGGTGACCGGTGCGAGGTCCAACTGCGCTATCGCAGTGACGCCGTGCCGGCCCGTGTCCGCCGCGTCGAGGATGCCAGCATCTCCCTCGACCTCGACTCCCCGGTCCGGGCGATTGCCCCGGGTCAGTCTGGGGTCTGCTATGCCGGCGACCGAGTCCTCGGTGGCGGCGTGATCGGAGCGACCCGATGAAGCACTTCCTTGCCCGGCTGGTGATCACCGCGTTGGCCCTCTACGTCGCCGTCTCGTTCATCGAGGGCATCACCTGGACCGGCGCACCGGTGGCGCTCCTTGGCGTGGCGCTGGTCTTCGGGGTGGTGAATGCCTTCCTCAAGCCGATCCTGGCGATCCTGACCTGCCCGCTGATCGTGTTCACCTTCGGGCTGTTCACCCTGGTGATCAATGCCGTGCTGCTGCTGGCCACCGCACACCTCTCGCAATCACTCGGGCTGGGCTTCACCGTGGACGGCTTCGGCCCCGCGTTCTGGGGTGGCTTGATCATCGGCCTGACCAGCACCATCCTGACCACCCTCAGTGGCACCAAGCCCGGGAAGGACGAGACGTGACCGTGCCATCCCGCGCGGGGGCCGCGGCCTCTTCACCGCCGCCCGCCCCGCTGGTTGACCTCCGTGATGCCGCCCTCTACGGCAACCGCGAGTTGTCGTGGCTGGAATTCAACCGCCGGGTGCTGCACGAGGCCCTCGACGACCGGACACCGCTGCTGGAGCGCGTGAAGTTCCTGGCGATCTTCTCCAGCAACCTCGACGAGTTCTTCCAGGTTCGAGTGGCCGGGCTCCGCGAGCAGGTCGCCGCGGGACGGACCGAGGCGGGCCCGGACGGGCTCACCCCCCACGACCAACTCAACGCGATTCGGGAGGCGGTCGAGGGGATGATGGCCGCCCACTCACGCTGCCTCGTCGACGAGATGCTGCCGGCGCTGGCACGCCACGGCATCGTGATCCACCAGGACTGGACCGCACTGCCACGCGAGGAACGGGAGCACCTCACGGCCTGGTTCCACAGCCATGTCTTCCCCGTGCTCACGCCGCTCGCGGTCGACCCGGCCCATCCGTTCCCGCACATCTCGAACCTGTCCCTCTCGCTCGCGGTCTCCCTGCTCGACGAGCACCGCGACCCGCGGTTCGCCCGGGTCAAGGTCCCGGAGTTGCTGCCAAGGTGGATTCCACTGCTGGCGCCTGACCAGTTCCTGCCCCTCGAACTGCTCATCACCGCCCATCTCGAATCGCTCTTCCCGGGCGTCGAGCTGGTCGGGTCCCACCTCTTCCGCATCACCCGCAACAGCGACCTGACCCTCGCGGCCGGCCAGGGCGACAACGACGAGGCGGATGACCTCCTCGATGTGATCCAGGAGGAGGTCCTCAGCCGGAAGTTCGGCGAGGTGGTGCGGCTGGAGGTCCACGAGACGATGCCAACCTCGGTGCGCCAGTTGTTGCTCGAGGAGTTCAACGAGGCCAATGAGGGTGAGGGGCTGGCGCTCACCAGCGCCGATGTCACCGCGGTACGCGGGATTCTCGACGCGCCCGACCTGATGGCGATCGCCGCCCTCGATCGCCCGGCGCTCCGGGATCCCGTGTTCACGCCGGTGACCCCGAGGCGGATGGCCGAGGACCGGGACCTCTTCCGGGTGATCCGCGAGGGAGACGTCCTCCTCCATCACCCCTATGACGCCTTCCAGACCACGGTCGAGCGGCTGATCGCGATCGCCGCGGACGACCCCGATGTGCTGGCCATCAAGATCACCCTCTACCGGACCGGCGGCGAGATCGCCCGACTGCTCGCCCACGCCGCCGAGCGCGGAAAGCAGGTCGCCGTCCTGATCGAGTTGCAGGCGAGGTTCGATGAGGAGAACAACATCGAGTGGGGTCGTCGCTTCGAGGAGATCGGCGTCCATGTCGGCTACGGCGAAGCCGGCCTGAAGACGCACAGCAAGGTGCTGCTGATCGTGCGGCGGGAGGGCGACATGATTCGCCGCTACGTCCACGTCGGCACCGGCAACTACAACCCCCGCACCGCCCGGCTCTACACCGACTTCGGGCTGCTCACCTGCGATGACCAGATCGGGGCCGACCTCAGCGACCTCTTCAACGTCCTGACCGGCTTCGCGGTGCCGTCGGGCTACCGGAAGTTGGTGGTGGCGCCGCAGTGGATGAAGCGCCAGTTGCTCGACGCCATCCACCGGGAGGCCGACCATGCCCGCCAAGGCCGGCCAGCGCGCATTCTCGCCAAGATGAACGCCCTCGTGCATCCGGAGGTGATCGAGGCGCTCTACGCCGCCTCGCGGGCCGGCGTCGAGATCGACCTGATCGTGCGCGGGATCTGCTGCCTGCGACCGGGCATTCCGGGCGTCAGCGACAACATCCGGGTGATCTCGATCTTGGGGCGGTTTCTCGAGCACTCGCGCGCCACGGTCTTCCGCAACGGCGGGCATGAGGAGGCGTTCATCTCCTCAGCCGACTGGATGCCACGCAACCTCGACCGTCGGGTCGAAGTGGCGGTGCCGATCGAGGATCCGCGTCACCGGATCACCATTCGCCGGTTGCTGGAGCAGATGCTCACCGACAATCGCCAGGCGTGGGAGATGCAACCCGATGGCAGCTATGTGCAGCGGACGCCCCGGCCGGGTGAACCGGTGCGGGCCACGCACGGCTAGGCGGTCGGCGCTCAGCCCTTGCGGGTCTCGGCGAACTGCTCGAACGCCTGCTGCTGTTCCGGCGTGAGGTGCTCGGGGATCCTCACCTCGATGGTGACGATCTGGTCGCCATGCTGGCCGCCCTTCACGAGGCCCTGACCCCGAATCCGAAACCGCTTCCCCGGCTGCGTTCCGGCGGGGATCTTGAGCTTCACCTTGGAGCCGGCCACGGTCTTGACGTGGACCGTGGTGCCGAGGACCGCCTGGGAGAGGGTGACCGGGATCGTGCAGGTGATGTTGAGACCCTCCCGCGCGAAGAAGCGATCCGACCCGACCTCGAAGGTGATCAGGATGTCGCTCGCCTTGCCGCCGGCCTGGGCACGGGGCCCCTGTCCCCTGAGTCGGACCTTGGTCCCCGACTCGGTGGCGGGCGGCACCGTGACCAGGAGTTCCTTGGTGGTGCGCTGCTCGCCGCCGCCGCGACAGCTCGGGCAGGGGGTGGAGGGGGTCTTGCCACGGCCCCGGCAGGCCGGGCAGGGCCGGTTGACCGCGAAGCCCCCCTGCCCGAAGGAGATGCTCCCTCGCCCGCCGCACTCGCCGCAGACCTCCACCGCCGCACCGGGCGCACCGCCACCCCCACCACAGACGGCGCAGAGATCGGCCATCTCGACATGGACCGGTACCTTGCCGCCGATTGCCGCGGTCCGGAACGAGACCGTGACGGTCATCTCCAGATGTTCGGGACGGCTCGGTGATTCCTCCGAGCGGCGCTTGCCGAAGATCGAGGAGAAGATGTCGCCGAGACCAAACGACCCGACATCGCCGAAGTCGAACGGTTCGCCGCCGGCTGGCGCACTGCCTCGGCCGCCTGGCGCGGAGCGCGAGCCGCCGCCGGTGAAGGCGCCCAGCCGCCGCATCCGGTCGTACTTGGTGCGCTTCTCGGCATCGGAGAGCACCCCATGTGCCTCCGAGATGAGCTTGAAGCGCTCCCCCGCCTTGGGATTGTCGGGATTGGCGTCCGGGTGGAACTCCTTGGCGAGCTTGCGATAGGCCTTCTTGATCTCGGCCTCCGTGGCGCTCGCCGGCACGCCCAGGACGGCGTAGAAGTCCTGGGAGGCCACTCAGATCTGCCCGTCGACGGTCCAGACCTGGACCTTGGCGTGACGGATCACGATGCCACGAAAGCGATAGCCGACCTGGAAGGTGGCCGCGACCAGATCATCCTTGGCGGGATCATCCGGCGTCAGGATCGAGACCGCCTCGTGCTCGTTGGGGTCGAACTTGGTGCCGACCGGATCGATCCGCTCCAGCCCGGCATTGCCGAGCTCCTTGCCGAGCTTGCGCGCGAAGAGCGCGAACCCGTCGCGGAAGGCGGCGTAGTCGGTGGTCTCGGGGTCGGCGCTGACCAACCGATCGACGTCGTCGAGTTCATCGATCAGGCTGCGCACGAGGTCCGACGCCCCGCGGTCGAACGACTCGGTCTTCTCCCGGGTGGTCCGCTTGCGGTAGTTGTCGTACTCGGCCGCCAACCGGAGCCAGCGGTCCTCGGCCTCCTGCAGTGCCACGGCGGCACTGGCCGCCGGCACGCTGTCGGTCGACTCCCACCCCTCCTCGAGATGGTGGCTCGTCGGGGCGGCGGGCAACCCGTCCTCGTCGGGGAGACGCTCCTCCGGCGATTCCGGGAGCTCAGGCTGGTCGGTTTCCGTGTTCGTGGGCTCTTTGGCCATCCGCAGACGCTCTCCACAGCAAAAGTCGAGACTCCATCAGGGCAACCGGCGTGCCTGCCCGGACCGCAAATATGGCAGGATCGGCACCATCTCGTCGGGTCAATCCGCTCCCAGCAGTCCCAGGAGGGCCGTCTGGGCGGCCCGCTCGCGGACCTGACCGCGATCACCGGGGTAGCAGACCCGTCGGGTGGTCACCTGGCCCCCGCGCCACCAGGCGAGCCAGACGGTGCCCACCGGCTTCGCCTCGCTCCCCCCACCGGGGCCCGCCACCCCCGTCAGGGCCACCGCGCGATCGGCGCCCGTGCGGCTCGCCACCCCCACCACCATCGCCCGGGCGACCTCCTCCGAGACGGCCCCGTGCTCGAGGATCAGCGCGGCGGGAACCCCGAGTTGCTGCTCCTTGACCGCATCGGCGTAGGCAATGATGCCACCGAGGAAGACATCGGAACTGCCGGGGATCGCGGTGAGTCGGGCGGCGACGAGCCCACCGGTGCACGACTCGGCCACCGCGATGGTGGCCCCTGCCGCCCTGGCGGCGTCGAGGACCACCTCGGCGAGGTCACGGTGGCCGGTGGTGTAGATCCACGCCCCGGCGACACCACGGATCGCCGCCTCCGCCGCGTCGAGGGCGGCCGACGCCGTGGGTGGATCGAGTCGCCAGGCGGTCAGGCGCAAATCCACCCCGACCTGGTCGGGGAGGTAGGCGAGGGTCACCGGCCTGAAGCCCTCCTCGAGCGGTCCGAGCAGTTCGCCCAGGCGCGACTCGGGGATGCCCGAGGTCCGCACCATTCGCGAGGTGATCGGGACGGAACCATGGCGAGCGACCAGCCGCGGCAGCACCTCGTCGGCGAGGAGCCCGTCGACCTCGATCGGGACCCCGGGGAGGAGGATGACCAGACCGCGCGGCGTGTCGATCCACAGGCCCGGTGCCGAGCCGAGGCGATTGGGGAGGGCGGTGCCGCCCTCGGGGACCATCGCCTGGGTGCGGTTGGACTCGGCGATCGTCCGGCCGATCGTGGCCCAGCGCCGCACCAGGGCCTCCCAGATCGCCTCGTCGAATCGGAGCTCGACCCCGAGGAGTGAGGCGATGGCCTCACGGGTGAGGTCATCCTGCGTGGGACCCAATCCGCCGGTGACGATCACCAGGCCGGTGCGGTCGAGGGCCTCGCCGACGACCGCCTTGATCGCATCCGGGGTGTCGCCGACGGTGGCCCGCCGGATCACCGGCATGCCGAGGCCGGCCAACGCCTGACCGATCCGTGCTGCGTTGGTGTCGATCGTCTCCCCGAGCAGCAGCTCGGTGCCGACCGTGATCACCTCGACGCGAGGGACGACGGCGTCGCTCAGCGGAGCAACCGGCGGTACTGCACGAGGTAGATCACGAACGAGTAGATCGTCAGCGTGAAGGCGATCCCCAGCGTGGCCGCGACGAAGCCGCCGTGGAAGGCGTTCCACCAGGTCGCCAGCTTCGCCTGCTCCCAGCCCAGCGGGGCGACGGCATCACGGAAGGCGAACCAGGCGAGGGTGCCGCCGATGAAGACGTTCTGCAGCGTCGCCTTCACCTTGCCGTCATGGCCCGCGGCAATGACCACGCCCCGCCGTTCGGCATGCCATCGGAAGGCGGTCATCGCCGCCTCGCGCACGATCAACAACAGGCAGAACCAGAGCGGAATGCTGCCCCAGACCGGGATGTCGTAGAGCGCCTGCCGCTCGGTGCTGATCCACCAGATCGGCACGAGGGTCGCCAGCAGCAGCAGCTTGTCGGCCAGTGGATCGAGGGTCGTCCCGATGGTGGTGATCAGTCCGCGACGACGGGCGATGCGGCCATCGATGACATCGGTCACCGCCGCACTCACGAAGATCACGAACGCGGCGAGCTTCGGCCAGTAGCCCTCGATGAACGGCAGGAAGGCGACCACGGGCGTGATCGCGATCCGGGCCACGGTGAGGATATTGGGGAGATTCCAGACCATCTGGCGGCTATCCGAGCGTCTTCAGCACCTGCTTGCTGACCGCCTTGAGCGTGTCGAACACCCCATCACCCTTGACGGCAACGGCCTCGAAGGTCGGCACCCGTTCGATCCAGGTCCCATCGACTTCCTTGACGAGGTATTCCCCGGGCCGATACGGGTCGGGCGTCGGCTTCTGCCGTGCCGCGTCCTCCACCGGCCACCCGGGATTGAGGGCGGCGTCGAGTTCCGGTACCGGCGCGGCGTTGGGAAGGTCGCGCTTGTTGTACTGCACCACGAACGGCATCTGGGTCAGGTCATACCCATGCTGGGCCATGTTGTCGTAGAGATTCTGCATCGCCTCG
>JAHEFN010000136.1 GCA_024640185.1 Gemmatimonadota bacterium
GCATCCCCTCCCGACGCGATCGCCGCGAGATGGATGACGGCATCGCACTCCACTCGTGCGAGGCGGGCGAGAGCCTGTTCGTCGAGCAGGTCCGCGTGGACGACCTCGACGCGGACCGACTCCTCAGCCGAGAGCCAGTCCGCCGGATCCGCACCGCCTGGGACGATGCCGGCCACCACCTCCCGACCCGCGGCCAGGGCGGCGCGGACCAAGTGCCTGCCGACGAAGCCATCGGCCCCCGTCACCAGCAGTCGGCTCATCCGGGGCCAAGTCGCTCGAGATCGGCGTCGACCATCATCTGGACCAACTCCTCGAAGGTGGTCCGTGGCGCCCAGCCGAGGTCCGCCTTCGCCCGCGATGGGTCGGCGAGGAGCAGGTCGACCTCGGCGGGTCGGTAGAACTTGGGATCCTGCACCACGTACTTGGTCCAGTCGAGTCCCACCCGCTCGAAGGCGATGCGCACCAGGTCACCGACGCTGTGGGTGACCCCTGAGCCGATCACATAATCCCGTGGTGCGTCCTGCTGGAGCATCCGCCACATCGCATCGACGTAGTCACCGGCGTACCCCCAGTCCCGCTGGGCCTCGAGATTGCCGAGACGCAGCTCCGTCGCCATCCCGCGGGCGATGCGCGCCACGCCGTCGGTCACCTTCCGGGTCACGAACTCCATCCCCCGCCGTGGGGACTCGTGATTGAAGAGAATGCCGCTGACGGCGTGGAGGCCGTAGGACTCGCGATAGTTGACCGTGATCCAGTGCGCGTAGAGCTTGGCCACGCCGTAGGGGGACCGCGGATAGAACGGGGTGTCCTCGTTCTGCGGGGTCTCGGTCACCTTGCCGAACATCTCCGAGCTCGAGGCCTGATAGAACCGGGCCGTCGGGCAGGCGAGTCGGACCGCCTCCAGGATCCGGGTCACACCGAGGGCGGTGAACTCCCCGGTGAGGACCGGCTGGGTGAACGACGTCGGCACGAAGGACTGTGCCGCGAGGTTGTACACCTCGTCCGGCTGGACATCCTGGAGCACGGTCGTCAGGGAGTGCTGGTCGAGGAGGTCGGCAGCCTCGATCCGGACCCGGGGGATCAGGTGGTCGATCCGCTCGTAGGAGTGGTGCGAGGTCCGCCGGACGACCCCGATGACCTCGTACCCCTTTTCGAGGAGGAACTCGGCGAGATAGGAGCCGTCCTGGCCAGTGATTCCGGTGATGAGGGCGCGTGGCACCTTCAGCTCTCCGTGGTGGGGGCGGTAGATCGGGCCGGGGGGATCCCCCCTGAGGCCAAGGGAAGATATTGCGACAGCCGGGGCCGTGGGCTATCTTTGTCGGCTGTCACGAAACCTGTAGCTTGGAGTACGAAATGGCACGCGTCTGCACAGTCTGCGGCAAGGGGCCGACCACCGGCAACCACGTCAGCCATGCCAACAATCGCAAGAAGCGTCGCTGGTTCCCGAATCTCCAGACCGTGCGCGTTCTGGTCGATGCGGCACCCCGCCGGGTGCAGGTCTGCACCCAGTGCCTGCGAAGCGGCAAGGTCGTCAAGGCAACCAAGGTGGCCGCCTCCGCCTGAGCCGGTGGCGGCGCGACACGATTGATGGACGGGTGGCCTCCCTCGGGAGCGCCACCCTTTTTGTGTCGGTGAAGCCATGGGGTACAAAAAGGGGGACCCGAGGGTCCCCTTCCGTCCAGCCACGGCTCCCTCGCCTCGCCGCGTCACTCGGCGAGCAGCTCGATCCGGGCCATCTCGGCCCCATCACCAGGGCGATGCCCCAGCTTCAGGATGCGGATGTACCCCCCTGGACGGGTGGCGAACCGGGGGCCGATCTCCTTGAACAGCTTGCTGAGGATCTCGCGGCTCTTGATCTTCCGCTCCACCCGCCGCAGGGCGTGCAGGTCACCACGACGGGCCAGGGTGATCAGCTTCTCGGCGTACGGCCGGAGCTCCTTCGCCTTGGCGACGGTGGTGTTGATTCCCTCGTGCTCGAAGAGCGAGGTTGCCATGTTGCGCATCAGCGCCCGCTTGTGGGCCGCGGTCCGCGACAGCTGCCGCCCCTTGACTCGATGCCGCATCGATCAGCCTTCCTCTTCCGCACCGGCACCGGCCATCGGCGCGGTGCCCTCGTTCACGATCCGGAGGTCGCCATCGACCTCCTCGAACTCCATCCCGAAGTTGAGCCCCTCGCGCTGCAGCAACTCGGCAATCTCCTGCAGCGCCTTGTCGCCGACATTCTTGACCTTGAGGAGGTCGTCACCATTGAACTCGACGAGATCCTGGAGGGTCCGAATGCTGGAGTTCTTCAGCGAATTCAACGAACGCACCGACAGCCCGAGATCATCGATCGGCTGCGCCAGGCGGGCCTTGAGTCCGGAGGGCGCCGCGGGAGCGATCGCCATCGGCTCGGGGTCGGCCACCTGCTTCACCACGCCAAAGTCCACGAAGGACCGGAAGTGCTCCATCGCGAGGGCGGCAGCATAGGCGATGCCATCCTCGGGTGTGATCGTGCCATCGGTCTCGACAGAGACGGCGAGGCGATCGTAGTCGGTCCGCTGACCGACACGGGTCTCACTGACGGTGAAGTTGGCGCGGCGCACCGGATTGTAGATCGCGTCGATGCGCACGAGATCGATCGGGTATGACCGATCCATCGGATGCATCTCGCTCTCGACGTAGCCGCGACCCTTGTTGACGTAGAGCTCGCAGGAGATCTCCCGGTCATCCTGCACCGTGAAGAGCAGTTGTTCCGGGTTGTTCACGGTCACGTGGCCCGTCAGCTGGATGTCACCAGCCAGCACCGGCCCCGGTCCCTGCTTGCTGATGGTCAGCACGGTCTCATCGATCTCGTCATCGAGCACCAGCGTCAGCGCCTTGAGGCGCTGGATGATCTGGTGCACATCCTCCAGCACTCCCGGGATGGTCTGGTGCTGATGCACCACACCCTCGAGCCGGAAGCCCCAGACGGCGCTGCCCTGCAGCGACGAGAGCAGGACCCGCCGCAACGCGTTGCCCAAGGTGTGACCGAAGCCACGCTCGAGCGGCTGCAGGACGAATTCGGCGATATTGGGATTGTCCTCAAGCTTGGTCATTTCGACCACATGCGGACGGACCATCCCGGTCAGATCAATGCCCATCGACTCCCTCGTGGTTACTTCGAGTACAGCTCGACGATCAGCTGTTCCTGGGCGTTCACCGGAATCCCGTCACGCGTCGGCAATTCCATCAGCCGGCCCGCGGCGTTGTCGGTGTCGATCGACAGCCAGGCCACCGGCGCACCGCGCGAGGCCTGCTCGATCGAGGCAAGAACGACGACCATCTCGCGATCGGCAGGTGCCACCCGGACTTCCATCCCGGGGACGACCTTGTAGGACGGAATGTCCACCCGCTTGCCATTCACCTCGACGTGGCCATGGCATACCAGCTGCCGCGCGGCACGTCGCGAGGCGGCGAAGCCCATCCGGTACACGATGTTGTCCAGCCGGGTCTCGAGCGCCACCAACAGGTTGGTGCCCTTCATCCCGGGGAGGGTCGAGGCCTTCACGTAGGTGTTGCGGAACTGGCTCTCGGTCAGCCCGTACATCCGCTTGACCTTCTGCTTTTCACGGAGCTGCTTGGCATACTCCGACATCTTGCGACCGCGTCCCGAGTTCTGGCCATGCTGGCCGGACGGATAGGGCCGCCGCTCGATGCCGCACTTCTCGGTGAGGCAGCGGGTGCCCTTCAGGAACAGCTTGGTGCCCTCGCGCCGACAGAGGCGGCAGGCCGGACCGGTGTATCTCGACATGGCTCAGACCCGCCGCTTCTTGGGAGGACGGCACCCATTGTGGGGGATCGGCGTCACATCGCGGATCGATGCCACCTTGAGCCCGGCGGATGCCAAGGCCTGGATCGCCGACTCGCGACCGCTGCCCGGGCCCTGCACGCGGACATGCACGCGGCGCATGCCGAGGCTCATCGCCTCGCGCGCGGCGGCTTCGCTTGCCACCGTGGCGGCGAACGGCGTGGACTTCTTCGATCCCTTGAAGCCCGCCTTCCCGGCGGTCCCCCAGGTGACCGTGTTGCCACGCATGTCGGTGATCGTGATCAAGACGTTGTTGAAGGTCGCGGAGATGTGCACCATCCCCTCGGCTTCCACCGTCTTCTTCGAGCGCTTGCCGCCAGTCCGGCCAGTCGTAGGTGCTGTCATCGGTTACTTCTTCGTCGCCTTCTTCTTGCCGGCGATGGCCCGACGGGGGCCCTTCTTCGTCCGGGCGTTGGTATGGGTCCGCTGACCGCGGACCGGCAGGCCCCGGCGGTGACGCGTCCCGCGGTAGCTGCCGATGTCCATCAGCCGCTTGACGTTCATGGCCACTTCGGTGCGAAGGGCGCCCTCGGTCTTCACGAGGCGCTCGATCACCTGACGCAGCCGTCCGACTTCGACGTCGGTCAAGTCCCGGACTCGGGTCACCGGGGAAATCCCGGTCTCCTCGAGCAACCGGTCGCTGATCGCGCGACCGATGCCGAAGATGTAGGTCAGCCCAATCCCAACGCGCTTGTCGCGTGGAAGGTCGACACCTGCGATACGCGCCATGATCAGCCCTGTCGCTGCTTGTGCTTGGGATTGCGTGTGCAGATGATGCGCGTCACACCACGACGCTTCACCACCTTGCAGTTCTCACAAATCGGCTTGACACTCGAACGGACCTTCACAATTCGTCTCCGGAACCCGGGTTTTCGGGACAGCTTTGAATGATACTGGAGGGAGGGCCGCCACGCAACCCACTTCCAGAGCCGATTCCACCATGGCTGCCCCCTGAGCGACCCGGCCCAAAAACGGGCTGGGAGGGGGACGCACGGCCCCTCCCTCCCCCACGGCCGGGCCCCCATTCGGTAGGCCTGGCGATCAGCCTCTGGCCAGCTGCTCGAACGCCCCGTAGGCCTCACGGGGATCAGCAGCCTGGAGGATCGGGCGACCCACCACCAGGTGGGTCGCCCCGGCCGCCGCGGCTTCCGCCGGCCCGGCGGTCCGTTGCTGGTCATCGGCACGGTCCTCCGCCCGGCGGATGCCCGGCACCACGATGCGGCGCCCGGCGGCGAGCGGGGCCACCAACGCCACCTCGGCCGGCGAGCAGACCACCCCGTGGGCCCCGCTCTCCAGCGCCAGTCGGGCCAGCCGGGTCACCTCGGCGCCGACCGCGTCGACCCGGCGGCCAATCACGGCTCCGAATCCCAGGTCATCGTGCGAGGTGAGCACGGTGACGGCGACCACCGCCACGGTGTCGCGGGCACCACGGACCGCCGCCCGCATCATCGCCTCACCCCCGAGGGCGTGAACCGTGACCATCTCGACCCCCAGGTCGGCGGCTGCCGCCACGGCGTGCTGCACCGTGTTGGGGATATCGTGCCACTTGAGGTCGAGGAAGACCGGATGCCCGCCATCGACCAAGCCACGGATGAAGCCGGGCCCTGCCGCGGTCATCAGGATCGATCCCACCTTGACGGCACACCGGTCGGGGAGACGGTCGAGCAGCTCGACGGCCGAGGGCGCATCCGGAAGGTCGAGTGCCACGATCAGGTCAGCCATGGTCGCGCTCCAAGCCCTCGATCACCCGCTCCGGCAGCCGGGGATCGGCCAACGCCGCCGTGCCGATGGCCACCAGGTCGGCTCCGGCACGCAGGTACTGGCGGGCATCAGCGCTGCTGCGGATGCCACCGACCCCGATGATCGGCAGCGCGGGGAGCGCGGCACGGACCCGGGCGACGGCCGCCACACCGGTCGCCAGCAGGGCAGGCCCGCTGACGCCCCCGAAGCCGTGACCCAGCCGAGCCGCCGCGCCGTCGTAGAGCATCCCCGGCATCGTGTTCACCAGCGTCACCCCATCGGCACCGGCATCCATGGCGGCCGTGGCGATCATCGCGATATCGGGGAGTGCCGGGGAGAGTTTGGCGAAGAGGCAGCGGGCGGTTGCAGCCCGGCAGGAAGCGACGACCGCGGCGACACTGGCCGGATCGGCGCCGAACTCCACGCCACCGGCCGAGGTGTTGGGACAGGAGAGGTTGAGTTCGTACCCCCCGTGCCCCTCGAGATCGTCGAGACGGGCGATCACCTCGGCGTATTCCTCCCTGGTGAAGCCGACGACGTTGACCAGCACCTGGCCGGGAAGCCTCAGGGCCAGGAGGGAGGGCAGGTCGCTGGTGTGCACGGCGTCGACACCGGGATTGGCGAGCCCGATCGAGTTGAGCATCCCGCCATGGAACTCCGCCACCCGAGGTGCCGCATTCCCCGCCCTCGGGCTGAGGGAGACCGCCTTGGTGACCAGCCCACCCAGGCGGGACAGGTCCATCACCCCCGCCAGCTCGGTCCCATACCCGGCCGTCCCGGCAGCCAGCAGGACCGGGTTGGGAAAGGTGAGTCCGGCGACGGTGATCATCGCCGCCGTCACTGGTCGTCTCCGAATCCAGCCGCCATTCCCGGAGCTATCGCCGCCCACCGCCCACCGATGTAGAACGCCAGCGAGTCCTCCAGGGCCGCGAACCCCGGCCCCTCGGCACCTCTCAAGTAGGCGAGGTACTCGGAGTCGGCGAAGCCACGCAGCCTCGCCCGAATGGCCTCGGCGGAGTCGGGCACCAGGGGAATCCGGGTCAGGAGCGCCTTGGGCAGGTAGGCCGACTGCGGCCACCCCTGCTCGAGTCGGCGGAGGAACCAATCCGCGAGCTGCGGGGCACCGAGGGTGTCGCGCGCCAATCCGGCGTCG
>JAHEFN010000137.1 GCA_024640185.1 Gemmatimonadota bacterium
CCGCGGCCGCCTCGGCAATCGCCGCCCGGAAGACCTCCCTGGGGTGCACCAACGAACTGTCCAACAGGCCGCGGGTGACCAGGACCTCACGGATGACCCGTGAACGGGTGTCGAGCGCCAACAGGTGAAACTCCTCGACCTCGAGGTCACGGAGGGCGGCGCCCACCAGCCGAACCACGTCCGCCGGTGACTTGATCTGGGGCGAGGCCGGCCGTGCCTCGCCATCAAGCCTGAGCGCCAGCTCAAGCGCCGCCAACAACCGGGCCCCCTTGGCCGGGCCGATCCCGGTCGTCCGCAACAACTCCGCGGGCGGCCGAGCCGCCAGTCGCCGAAGGGTCCCCCCGGCCTGCCCCAGCAGGCGGCGGGCGAGTCCCCGGGCATCGTCGGTAGCGGTCCCCGTCCCCAGCAGGATCGCCAGAAGCTCGTCGGCCGTCAACGCACCGGCACCGAGTCGCCAGAGGCGTTCACGGGGCAGGTCGTGGTGGGATCGGGGGGCGGGCATCCTTGAGGGTGGTCGGCGCGGAGGCGATCGCGGGCACCGGGAGGCCCCGCGCGGCGCCCCACAATGCGACAGCGCCGCCTCCCCGAAGGGAGACGGCGCGGTCGATGTTGCGGTCGTGCCGATCAGTTGAAGAAGTAGCGCACTCCCAGCTGGATCCGGTAGACGTCAAACGTCCCGGCGTTGGTCTGGAAGGTCTTGTTGAGCAACTCGCCGCCACTGGTCCGCAGCCGGTACTGCAGCGCACCGCTGGCATCCCTGCCACGCGGATCGAGCGGCTGGGTCTGGATGAACCGGTCGCTGACCCCCCAGTCGCTGTTGAGCAGGTTGGTGAAGTTCAGGATGTCCATCCGCACCTGCAGCTTGTTGACCTTGCCGCCGACCATGGTGGCGAGGTCCTGCGCGATGCTGAGGTCCAGGTTCCAGAGCATCGGCAGCTTGGCGCCATTCCGCTCGGCATACTCGCCGCGGTGCTCGGAGAGGTAGGGATCCTGCTCGATGTAGGCATCCCACGCGGTGGCCTGCTGGGCCGCCGTGTAGGTGGTACCGCCCGTGGTGTACTGCTGGAAGTTCATCTCGCTCTGGTCCTTGGCGATGTAGATCAGGTCGTTGTTCCGACCACCGTCGCCGTTGGCGTCGTTCGAGAAGACATAGCTGGCGAAGCCCTGGTCCTGCCCGTCGAGGAAGAGCGAGATCGAGGTCTCACCGATCGACAGGAAGTGCCGCTTCAGGGCAACCGCCGCGAAGAACCGCTTGCCGGGCGTCGTGCTGGCGTAGCCGAGGGCGGGATTGTTCGGGTCCCCGACAATCGGATTGCCGTTCCACGACCGTGAGGCGATCGAGCCCGGGTCGACGGTGTTCTTCGACTCGCCGTAGTTGTAGCCGACCTTGGCGAAGAGGCCGTTGTCGAAGGCCCGCTCCAGCGACGCCGCGATGTTCCACGACTTGCCGACACTCTGGTTGGTGATCACGTCGGCCGAGGAGATGTTGCCGTGGATCCGATTCTCGGAGTAGGTGATCCGCTGGTCAACGCCGGTGTAGGCACCATCGGCAGCCGGCAGGTTGGCGTTGTAGTACGCCATCCCGTTGACGTCCTTGCTGTACAGGAACTCCACCGTCCCGACGAATCCACGTGACAGCTGCTTGTCGATGGCGATGTTGGTCCGCCACAACTGCGGGAACTTGAACCCGGGCTCGCCCACGGCAAGGGCATAGCTCGATGCCGGCGCGCCGGTGGCGGCCTGCTTGTAGTGGTTCGGATCGGGATTGAACGGCCGATTCTGTGTGTCGAACAGCTCCTCGGCACCCTGCAGCAGGCCGTTCTCACCGATCTGGTTGGACAACCAGACGTAGGCCGGCCGGCCAGAGAAGATGCCGGTGCCGCCGCGCACCTGGGTCGAGCGGTCGCCAGCAACGTCCCAGTTGAAGCCCATCCGCGGCGACCAGAGGATGTTCGCGTCCGGGAGGTCCTGGGTCCGGAACGAGATCGAGGCGCCCGAGGGATCACGGAAGGCCAGCGCGTTGGCCGCCGGATTCTCGAAACCGGTCGCGCCGAACGACGGCCGCTCGACCCTGACGCCGAACGTCAGCTCGAGGTTGTCGGTCGCCCGCCAGAGGTCCTGGGCATAGATGGCGAGGGTGTTGACCTCGAGCGGCTGGACCGGCTTGGTCTGCCCCGGGATGTTGGTCCAACGCACCTCGAACTGGTCAACCTCGACCGGACTGGTGGTCCGATTGGGATCGGCGAGGTAGCCGTTGGCATCGGTGTAGAAGTCCTCGAGCGAATTGTAGACATAGGCGCTCTGCGACCCCGGGAAGAAGACGTTCTCCGACGTGTAGCGCTCATAGGCCGCGCCGAAGGAGATGTCGTGCTTGTTGCCGAAGATCGTGAAGTTGTTCTGGATCTGGGTGGTCTTGTAGCGCAACTCGTTGTTCGGTGAGAACGGCTCCCGACCGAAGGTGGTGTAGGTCAGGCCATCCTTCTTGATGTCGACCAACGGGAAGAGCTCGCCCGGGGCGTCCCGGCTCTCGTCGTTGCTGGTGTACCCGACGATCAGGTTGTTGGCCATGTTGTCGCCGACCGTCGTGTTCCACTCGCCGACCACCGACCGGATGTTCTCCAAAATCTTGTAGTTGGAGTTCATGAAGTTGAGCGCATCGGGACGCGTCCGGCGGTTGCCGTTCCCCAGTGACGAGGAGTTCGATGCCAGGACGTCGGTCGAGGAGTTCAGCAACGAATACCGCAGCGAGATCTTGCTGCGATCCGAGATGTTGTAGTCGAGCCGTGCGAGGAAGCGCTTGGAGGGGGTACCAAAGTCATACCCCTCGTAACCGCCCGTCTCGTAGCCGAAATTGCTCGAGAGGAAGCTGCTCAGCTGGTCGAGGTCGGACTTGAGCACGCGGGTGGTGTTGCCCTCAACCGGCTGCCCGCCGGTATTGGCCTTCCACGTGGTCCCCGGCTCGCCGAGGTTGTCGCGCTCGTAGCTGGTGAAGAAGAAGAGCCGGTCCTTGATGATCGGGCCGCCGATGCTGCCGCCGGTCTTGTCGTACTTGAAGGTGCCCGGATCGAACGGGTTGCCGGCGGCGGTCGTGCCCACCATGCTCTCGTTCCGGTAGACCCCGAAGAGGGTGCCGCGGAACTCGTTGGTGCCGCTCTTGGTCACCGAGTTGACGCCGGCACCGGTAAAGCCACCCTGGCGGACGTCGAACGGCGCGATGTTGACCTGGATCTGCTCGATGGCGTCGAGTGAGATCGGGGCCACCCCGGTCCGATCACCCGGCGAGCCGGCGAGGCCGAAGCCGTTGTTGAACGCCGCACCGTCAACGGTGATGTTGTTCATCCGGTTGTCGAGGCCCGCGAAGCTGGAGCCGCGGACTTGGGGGGTCAGGCGGGTGTAGTCACCGATCCGTCCGGAGATGGTCGGCAGCAGGGCAATCGCCTCGGTGCTGACCGTCGTCGCTGCACCGGTTCGGGTCGACGAGAACGATCCCGCCTGCGCCGAGACCGTCAGGTCCTGGAGGGTGACCACGGCCTGCGACATGCTGAAGTCCAGGTCGGTGGCGGTACCCAGGGTGAGGAAGACGTTCTCGCGGACCTGCCGCTCGAACCCGATCGCGGTGGCGGTCACCGTGTAGGGACCACCGACGCGCATGCCTGGGAGGGTGAACCGACCGTCGGCCCGCGTGTTGCCGGCGTAGCGCGTCCCGGAGGGGACGTGCACGGCGACAATGCGAGCCGCGTTGACCGGCGCCCCACTGGCATTGGAAACGAGACCTCTGACGGAGGCAGTCGTGACGCCCTGCGCGCTGATCGCTGCAGGGGCCAGAAGCCCGGCCATGAGGAGGGAACCAACCAGCAACCTTCGCATGGAAGAATCTCCGGATATCGAGTAAACCACGGTGCGACGGGAGTACTGACCGTGGTCAGCAGAGCGACGAGTTGCGGATCGAGGCGTGCCACCCCGGCCAGGGGCGGGAACGAGCGATCACGATCGTCAGCAGGGGAATGTAACGTCCGAAGCCCAAGTGCAACAACGCCGCGGGGCCGGGGAAGGCTGACCACCCTCTCCCGGCCCCGCGATCCGGTGCCACGAGCCGCTCACGGACTCAGGCGTACCGACCGTGGCACTTCTTGTACTTCTTGCCGCTGCCGCAGGGACAGGGGTCATTGCGGCCGACCTCGGGGAGACTCGCTCCCCCGGCGTCGGGCACCGCGGCCCTCCCCCGGCTGTCGGTGGCCCGGACCGCTGGCGCCGGGGGCGGCATCGGTCGACCGGCAGCCGGGGCGCCGGTGAACAGCTCGTCGGCACTCCCCGGCTCCGGGGTCGGCAGGGCCGGTGGCGGTGGCGGCGCGGCGGGGGGGCCGTCAATGTTGACCTGGACCTTGAGCAGCCGTTCGGCGAAGGTCGACTGGATGTCGCGGAGGAGGTCCTCGAACATCTCGAAGGCCTCCTTCTTGTATTCGACCAGTGGATCCTTCTGGCCATAGGCCCGATAGTGGATCGCGTTGCGGAGCTGGTCGAGGTCGTAGAGGTGGTCCTTCCACTTCTCGTCGAGGGTCCCGAGCATCACCTGGGACAGCACCTGCAGGTCGACGTCCGGGACGTTGATCCGGCGGCTGATCTCATCGAAATACGCCAGTTTGCGTTCGAAGGAGGCCTCCCCATCGGCCACCACGGCATCGATGACCGCCTCCCCGTCAGGGAGGGCCTCGGCATCGACCAGATCGGACGGTGCGGTCATGAACTGCAGCAGCAGCGCCTCGCGCAGCCCCTCCCGGTCGAGTCCCTCCGGGGTCTCCGTGGAGGCAACCCAGTCGGCGGCGACCCGCCCCATCCCGGCCCGGATCATCTTGAGCGACTCGGCCTTGATCTCGGCGCCCCGCTCGAGGGCAAACAGCCGGGTCGAGTAGATCACCTCGCGCTGCTGGTTCATGACGTCGTCATACTCCAACAGCCGCTTCCGGGACTGGAAGTTCTGCAGCTCGACCCGCTTCTGGGCCGACTCGATCGCCGCGGTGATCAACTTGCCCGTGATCACCTCCCCTTCCTCGGCCCCGCCCTTGTCCATCATCCGCGAGATGCGATCCATCCCGCCGAAGAGCCGCATCAGGTCGTCCTCGAGCGAGAGGAAGAACAGTGACTCGCCCGGGTCACCCTGTCGCCCCGATCGACCACGCAGCTGCCGGTCGATCCGCCGCGACTCGTGCCGCTCGGTGCCGACGATGTGCAGGCCGGCGCCTTCCTCACTCAGGTCGAGCGCGGGATCGAGTTTGATGTCGGTCCCGCGGCCGGCCATGTTGGTGGCGATGGTGACGGCGCCCTTGAAGCCAGCCTTGGCCACGATCTCGGCCTCGCGCTGGTGGTACTTGGCGTTGAGCACCTCGTGCTTGAGCCCCCGGCGCTTGAGCTGCCGGGAGAGGGTCTCCGAGGCATCGACGCTGGTGGTGCCGATCAACACCGGCCAGCCGAGGGCATGGATCCGCTCGACCTCGTCGGCGACCGCGTTGAACTTCTCGCGGCGACTCTTGTAGATCCGGTCGGGGAGATCGGCCCGGGCGATGGGCCGATTGGTCGGGATCACCGAGACCTCGAGCCCGTAGATCTGGTAGAACTCCGTCTCCTCGGTCTCGGCCGTGCCGGTCATCCCGGAGAGCTTCTCGTACATCCGGAAGTAGTTCTGGATCGTGATGGTGGCGAAGGTCTGGGTCTCCCCCTTGACCTGGACCCCCTCCTTGGCCTCGACGGCCTGATGCAGCCCATCGGACCAGCGCCGGCCATGCATGATCCGACCGGTGTTCTCGTCGACGATCAGGACCTGGCCTTCCTGGACGATGTAGTCGACTTCCTTCTCGTACAGGGCGTGGGCCTGCAGCAGCTTGTGGATGATGTGCAGCTGCTCGCTCTTGGCCGCGTAGGCCGCCTCGACCTCGCTCCGCCGGGTGAGCTTCTCGGCAGCCGAGAGGTCGGGGTCGTTGTCGATCGCGCCGATGGCCAGCGAGATGTCGGGCACCACGAACAGTTCGGGGTCGTTCGGCGACAGGATCATCGCCCCCCGGTCGGTGAGGTGGACCGAGTGCCCCTTCTCGTCGAGGACGAAGTAGAGTGACTCCTCGATCTCGCGCAGCGTCTGCTGCTTGATCGGCAGCTTGCGGTCGGCGATGTGGTCGAGTTCGGTGCGCAGCACCAGCTGCTGCACCCCGGGTTCGTTGAAGAGCTTCGCCAACTTCTTGTGCTTCGGCATCCCCAGCTTGGCCTGGTAGAGCTTGATGCCGGCGTCGCTGCGCGTGGCCTCGTCGGCGAGCAGTCGCTCGCCCGCTCCCACCAACTCGCTGACCACGGCCGCCTGCTGCTTGACCAGGCGGGCGACCTGGCCGTCATAGGTCCGGTAGGCGGTGCTGTCCTGGTCGCCGACCGGGCCGGAGATGATCAGCGGGGTCCGCGCCTCGTCGATCAGGATCGAGTCGACCTCGTCGATGATGGCATAGACGTGGTCCCGCTGCACCCGGTGGTCGACGCTGAAGACCATGTTGTCGCGGAGGTAATCGAAGCCGAATTCGTTGTTGGTGCCGTAGAGGATGTCGGCATGGTAGGCGGCGCGCCGTTCCGGACTGGATGGCTGGGTGTCGTCGAGGCAGGCCACACTGAGGCCGAGCCAGTTGAAGACATGCCCCATCCACTGCGAATCTCGTCGTGCCAGGTAGTT
>JAHEFN010000138.1 GCA_024640185.1 Gemmatimonadota bacterium
TTCGGGGAGTGCTGGCGCGCTACAGCACGACCGGGCACCTCCTCTGGGTCACGGCAGATGGCGTGCTCCACGCGCAACGTTTCGACCCTGAGCGGCTCGAGTTCGAGGGCTCGCCGGTGGTGATCGTGGAAGGCCTCTCCCTCACCGCGTTCTCGGCCACGGACCTGGCTCTCTCCCCAGACGGTGACCTGATCTACAGTATGGGGGCGATCCAGGCGAGCCTCAGTGCGCCAGTCTGGGTGGATCGCCAGGGAGTGGTAACGCGTGTCGATTCGACGCCGTACAACTCGTGGCTGGACGACCTGCGCATCTCACCCGACGGGTCCACCGTCGCATTCGAGATGGTGTCAGCGGTCGCGACTGCCAACCTCGGCAGTCGCATCTGGGTCAAGCGCCTCGATGGCGGACCGACCCAGCTCGTCACCACCGAGTCCATCTCGAGTCGAGCTCCGATCTGGTCGGCGGATGGCCGGGAGTTGTTCTACGTCGGGAGCAACGGCACCAACGTCTACCGTCAGAAGGCGGACGGCAGCGGGGACGTCACGTTGATCCTGCGGGAGCCGCGGGGAGTCGGTAGCATGGCGCTCTCCCGTGACGAAACGACCCTCCTGCTGGCAACAGGGGTCGATGGCCGGGGGCAGACCGACATCCTGCAGTTTCGCGTCGGGGTGGACTCGGTGGCGCGGCTGTTGCTCGCCGGGAGCGCTGAGCCGGCACTCTCACCTGACGGTCGCTGGCTGGCGGTCTCCTCGGGTGAGACCAGCCGGAGTGAGGTCTATGTGCGGCCGTTCCCGGACGTCAACGCCGGGAAGGTTCTTGTCTCGAGCGAAGGTGGCTATCGGCCACGGTGGAATCCCGCCGGGGGCGAGCTGTTCTACGTCTCAGGATCAAATGAGCTGATGGCGGCCACCATTCGGACCGCACCCGCGCTTGCTGTCGGCTCCGTCGTTCGGCTCTTCTCTGTCGCGAATTTCCACACCACGGCAAGGGGGCTGCTCTACGACGTCGTGCCCGACGGGAGGCGGTTCCTGATGAACGATGCCAGTGGAGTGGGTGACGAGGCATCGATCGGCACCATCGTGGTGGTCCAGAACTTCGCCCGCGAACTCAACGAACGGTTGCCAAGGTGAGTGACGTCCTCGACCGCCTCACCGCCGCCCTGGCCGACCGCTACGGCCTCGAGCGTGAGCTCGGGCAAGGCGGCATGGCCACGGTCTTCCTGGCGGAGGACCTCAAGCACAAGCGCCGGGTGGCGATCAAGGTGCTCAAGCCCGAGCTGGCGGCGGTGCTCGGGGCCGAGCGGTTCGTGCAGGAGATCACCACCACCGCGGCGCTGCAGCACCCCCATATCCTGCCGCTCTTCGACTCGGGCGAGACCGACGGCTTCCTCTGGTACGTGATGCCGTTCATCGATGGCGAGACGCTGCGGGACAAGCTCAACCGCGAGACCCAGCTCGGCGTCGACGAGGCGGTGCGAATCACCACCGAGATCGCCGACGCGCTCGACTACGCCCACCGGCACGGGGTGGTCCACCGCGACATCAAGCCGGAGAACATCCTGCTGCACGACGGCCGGCCGATGGTGGCCGACTTCGGGATCGCCCTGGCCGTGAGCGCGGCGGCCGGCGGGCGGATGACCGAGACCGGGCTCTCGCTCGGGACGCCGCACTACATGTCGCCCGAGCAGGCGACGGCCGACAAGGAGATCACCCCTCGGAGCGACATCTACTCGCTGGCGAGCATGCTCTACGAGATGCTGGCGGGCGAGCCACCGCACGGTGGCGGCTCGGCGCAGCAGATCATCATGAAGATCATCGCCGAGGAGGCGCAGCCAGTCACCCGGCTCCGCAAGAGCGTCCCGGCGAACATCGCTGCCGCGCTGGGCAAGGCGTTGGAGAAGCTGCCGGCGGACCGCTTCGCCTCGGCCGCCGACTTTGCTGGGGCCCTCGGTGATGCGCACTTCACCACCGCCACGGCCGGTGCGGCCGGGAGTGGCGCGTCCTCCCCACGGCTTCGGGCCCTCACGGCAGGGCTTGGCGTGGCCGTGGTGGTGCTCGCCGGCCTCGCCGGCTGGATGGCGCTCGACCGGGGTGGCGCCATCGGCCCCTCGGTGTATGACATGGCGTTGCCCGACAGCGCACCGGTGGCGTTCACGGGCCGGAACCCGTTCACCCCGTACGGGGCGCCGCTGCGGTCACTGTCGGTGGCACCGGACGGGGCGTTCGTCGTCTATGTGACCCGGGAAGGCCAGACCACGGTGCTCTGGCGCAGGAGCCTGCTCGACGGGACCGTCGAGCGGGTCGAGGGTACCGCCGGAGCCTTGATGCCGAGGGTCTCCCCGGACGGAAGCCGGCTCGCCTTTGCCGCAGAGGGCGAGTTGCGCGTGATGCCCCTCGAAGGGGGCTCGGTACGCCAGCTCGGTGCCGTGAGCGACCCGGCCTTCGTGGAATGGGCCGGCAACGATCGGCTGCTCTCCGTGGAGCAGGGTGGTCGGTTGCTTCGTTGGTTTGACCCCGAGGGGGGCGAAGTCGCGTCGCGTTCCGTCACGCGCTGCATCCAGGGGCAGTGGCTCGACGAGAACCGGCTGCTCTGCGGGGCGGCCGGCCGGGCGGTGATCGTCGACCTCGAGTCCGGGGAGGAGCAGGCGGTCCTGGCCGAGGGGGCCGATGGCACCAGCCGACCGGTCGCGGGCTCTGAATTCCGGCTGGTCGACGAACGCTACCTGGTGTTCGCGTCGATGGACGGTGAGCTTCGCGCCGCTCCCTATGACCGCGCCACCAACAGGATCGGCCGCTCGGTGACCGTGCTCGAGGGGGTGCGTCGCGAATCGATCGGTGACGCCCAGTTCGACCTCACCAGGGGAGGCGGCCTGGTGTTCGCTCCCGGCGACAACGCCGAGGTCGGCCGACTGGTCCGGATGGGGCGCGACGGTGCCGTGACGCCGCTGCCGGTCGAACCCGGACCGTATCATCTCTTCGAGCTCTCTCCCGATGGGCGCTGGCTCGTTGCGGTGGTCCAGGGAGCCGGTGTCGAGGTGGTCGAGGTCACCGACCTGCGCGACGGGCGCACCTTCGCCTGGCTCGAGGGTGAGCGGGTCCTCTCTCCCTACTGGAACAGCACCGGGGACACCGTCCTCGTTACCATCCGGGACGGCAATCGCTATGCGGTGCTCAGGGGTTCGCCGTTCTCGGCCAGTCCGCCCGATACCGTGATCGGGGGCGAGGGTGTCCCGGTCACCGTGATGGATTGGCCCGACGACTCGACGGTCCTGGGCTACCTGGGGGAGGACGAGACGATGGTGCAGTTCGATCCCCGCACCTCACCGGTCACCTTCGACACGCTCACCACCGGGCGGATCTGGAACAGCCGGTCGCCCGACCGTCGGCACTTGTTGCTCTGGGCCGCCGACGGACGGGTCTTCGTCACCTCGAATCCGCCCGGTGACATCCAGCGACTGATCGCGGCCGACGCCGTCGAACCGCTTTGGCTCGCCGACGGGCAGGTGGTCTATCGCAGCGGCGATGCGTGGTACGTCCAGCAGATCGATGCCTCGGGCCAGCCAGACGGGGCACGGCGGATCATGGGCACCGACCCCCGGTTCGCGGACACCTTCGGTTGGTCGAACCGGCCGAGCCGTGACGGCGGAATCATCTACAAGCAGGGTCCCGCCGCTACCTCGGCTTGGTACCTCCGGGTCATCCCCAATTGGGTCGAGCAGATGAAGCAGGCCGTCGACGAGGCCAACCGATGAACGCTCCCCTCGACCGCCTCACCGCCGCCCTCGCCGACCGCTACGTCATCGAGGAGGAGATCGGGCAGGGCGGGATGGCCACCGTGTACCTGGCGCATGACATCAAGCACGGCCGCAAGGTGGCGCTCAAGTTGCTGCGCCCCGATCTTGGGGCCGTGCTCGGCGGCGACCGCTTCCTCTCCGAGATCAGGATCTCGGCGGGGCTCGACCACCCCCACATCCTGACCTTGATCGACTCCGGGGTCACCGAGGGATTCCTCTACTACGTGCTGCCGTATGTCCGGGGTGGCACCTTGCGCGACCGGCTCGCTCGCGAGACCCAGCTCGGCATCGAGGAGGCGGTGGCGATCACCAAGCAGGTCGCCTCGGCGCTCGACTACGCCCACCGCCAAGGGGTGGTCCACCGCGACATCAAGCCCGAGAACATCATGTTCCAGGAGGGGCAGGCGATGCTCGCCGACTTTGGCATCGCGCTGGCGGTCAAGGAGGCCGGCGGCAACCGGCTCACCGAGACCGGCCTCTCGCTTGGCACCCCGCAGTACATGTCGCCCGAGCAGGCCACCGGCGACCGAGCCCTCGACGCCCGGAGCGACATCTACTCGCTCGCCGCGGTGCTCTACGAAATGCTCACCGGCGAGCCGCCGGTGAGCGGCGCCACCGCGCAGGCGATGATCGCCAAGCTGATGACCGAGCGCCCCACCATGATCCGGACGATCCGGAGCACGGTGCCGGTGGCACTCGACGCCACCGTCGCCAAGGCGCTCGCCAAGATCCCCGCCGACCGGCACGCCGGGGCGGCCGAGTTCAGCGCGGCGCTCGACAAGGCCCTGGCCCCGGCGAGCGAAGGTGCGGCGGTGCCCTGGAAGTGGGTCGGGATCGGCGGCGGGGCGATCGCGATCGTCGGCGCGGCGATCATGCTCGGCCGGGGCGGGGGTGAGGGAGGTCCCGCCGCCCCGCCGGTCACCTTCGGCGCCGAACGGCAGATCACCTTCGACGGCAACGTCGGCGTGATCTCGTTGGCACCCGACGGCCGCACCGTGGCCTACTTCAATGCGACGGCGACCTCCGTGATCGTCGTCGACATCGACGGTGGCGGCAGTCAGGAGCTCTTCGCCGCCCCCCCGGGAACGCGACTCGACGGGATGCGCTGGTCGCCGGACGGCTCACGGCTCCACGTGGCGGCCTTCCCCTATGCCAACACGATTTGGAGCGTGCCGCGGCTGGGTGGTGCGGCCCGGGTCGAGCTGGAGTTGCGCGGATTCGATGCCACCAACGGCAAGGACATCCGTCGCCTCCCCTCGGGGGAGTGGCTGATGGTGACCTACCTGGGGCAGGTCTATCGCGGCCCCGACCCGGCTGGGCTGGGCATCGAGGGCGGCATCTTCACGGGCGAGGGAGTGGAGCAGGTCCCCGGGGTGGCCTGGCTCACCGATGAGGCGACCGTGGTCTCCGCCGACGGCCGGTGGCTCGGGTACGTCGGAGTCGACAGTGCCGGGAAGGCGGTCTCGGGTGTCCTGGCAATCACGCCGGGGGAGCCGATCCGGTCGGTCGCCACATGGGACACCCTCGAGGTGCTCGGCTGGGCCGGCGGCGACCGCACGCTCTATCTCGCCGGGAACGCCAGCGCCCGGGCGTGGGACCTGCTCTCGGCGTCGTTCGACCCGACCACCGGCCGTCTCACCTCAGACCCGGTGGTCGTCTACCCCCGGCTTCGAGCCAACGCCGCGGCGGTCACCGATGACGGCCGGCGGCTCGTCTTCACGAGCGGTGCGACTACCGCGAACCTCGTCGAGGTGACCCTCGACGGCACGCCTCGGTCCGACGACAACCCGATGCGTCGACTCACCGGCGGAACGGCGACCTGGATGCCCGTCGGCTATACCCCGGCCGGCGACCTGCTGGCGCTGCTGGTGACGGAGGGACGGTTCGAGCTCTACCGCTTTGCTCCCGACGGCACGCGAGAGTCGCTCTTCTCACGCGCCGGGACTCTCGACCGGGAGATTGTCAGCTCACCCGACGGCAACCAGGTCGCCTGGGTTGACATCGCGAACCGGAATGAGTTGCTGGTGTACGACTTGAGGACGAGGAGCGAACGCCGCGTCGCGCTGCCGATGCGCTCCTCGTCGTGGGCATTCTCCGCCGACGGTACTCGGCTCGCGGGGATGAGCGGCGGAGATGCCAAGCGGATGCTGGTGGTCGACAGCGCCACCACGACGGCCCGAGTGCTCGAGCTCGCCTGCACAGAGATCTGCGAATTCGCCGGCGAGATGATTGACCTCGCCCCGGAATGGCCGTGGGCGGTGGTCACCTCGGAACAGGACCTCTGGGTGGTCAACCTCGACACCGGGGCGCTCCGGCAAGTCGCCGACGTGACCTGGGGAGCGGTCGGGTGGCGGGGGCCGTGGATCTACTTCTACCGGACCATCGGCCAGACCGGCCTCCCGACCCCGCTGATGTCGCGGGTGCGGACCGACGGGAGCGGCGAGGAGCGCGTCCTCGAGATGCCGCTGGAGTGCGGTCACCAGCCGGATCAGGTATTCAGCCGCGATGCCACCCGCTGGACCTGCGCGGTGGAGACCACCCAGAACGACATCACGGTGGTCGAGATCGAGCAGGGGGCCCCGTGAGCGCCCCGGCCGTGTGGAGCCGCCATGCCCGCTGACCTCGGGGCCCTGACCGCCGCCCTCGCCGACCGCTACGCGATCGAACGCGAGATCGGCGCGGGGGGGATGGCGACGGTCTACCTTGCCGAGGACCTTCGCCACCGCCGCAAGGTGGCGCTCAAGGTGCTCCGCCCCGACTTGGCGGCGACGATGGGCCCCGAGCGGTTCGTCCGCGAGATCGAGGTCGCCGCCCAGCTCCACCATCCGCACATCCTGCCGCTCTACGACTCCGGTGAAGCCGCCGGCTTCCTCTTCTTCGTGATGCCCTACGAGGCGG
>JAHEFN010000003.1 GCA_024640185.1 Gemmatimonadota bacterium
CCCTCGCCGTCGCGGTGCGTGCTGTCCTCGGTGGCCTGCCGGCCGGCGGTCCGCCGGCGAGGGTGGTGATCAACCTCTCGACCTCACTGGTGGTGGAGGATGCCGCCAGGGCCTGTGGGGCCGAGATTCTTCGCGCTCCGGTGGGGGAGGCCAACGTGGCCCGTGCCATTTTGGCCGAGGGGGCGGTGGTCGGTGGTGAGGGGAATGGGGGGGTCATGCTCCCCGAATTGCACATTGGGCGGGACGCCCCGCTCGCCGCGGCGCTCATCTTGCATCAGCTGGTCCGGAGCGGGAAGTCGTTGTCGGCCTTGGTCGCCGCGGCCCCCCGGTACAGCATCGTCAAGGCGAAGGCCCCGAGGGGTGGGGATCTGGCGGCCAGCTATGCCGCGCTTCGCCGGACGTTTCCGGATGCCAGCATCGATGAGCGCGACGGGTTGCGACTCGGCTGGTCGGATCGCTGGCTCCATGTCCGACCCTCGGGGACCGAGCCGATCATCCGGCTCATCGCCGAGGCACCGACCCTGGCCGAGGCGGAGGAGCTCGTGGCGACCGCCCGGGCCACCTGAGCGGCAGAACACCCGAAGGAGCAACACCGATATGTGCGGTATTGTCGGCTACGTGGGGCCCAGGCAGGCGACGGCGATCCTGATGGATGGCCTCAAGCGGATGGAGTACCGCGGCTACGACTCGGCCGGGATCGCGGTGATCAACGGCGACGGACTGACGGTGCGGAAGGCGGCGGGCAAGCTCGGGGTGCTGGCGGAGGAGCTGGCGGGCAACGCCCCGACCGGCCGGGTCGGCATCGGTCATACCCGCTGGGCCACCCACGGGGCACCGACCACGCCAAACGCCCATCCGCATGTTGACCGGTCGGGCCGCATTGCCGTCATCCACAACGGGATCATCGAGAACGCCAACGACCTCCGAAAGGCCTTGGTCGCTCGCGGCCACGAGTTCACCTCGCAGACCGACACGGAGGTGCTCGCCCACCTCATCGGCGAGTTCTATGATGGCAACCTCGAAGAGGCCGTCGCTGCGGCGCTTCGCGATGTGGACGGCGCCTACGGGATCTGCGTGATCTCGGCTGACGAGCCCGACGTGCTGGTCGCGGCGCGCAACGGCTCGCCGATCATCCTCGGCATCGGCGACGACGAATACCTCGTCGCCTCCGACCAGTCGGCCCTCGTCGAGCACACCCGCAGCGTGATCTACCTCGACAACGGTGAGATGGCGGTGATGACCCCCAAGGGCTATCGGGTTCGCAGCCTGATCTCCCGCCGGGTCGACAAGCCGATCAACCAGATCGAATGGGACCTGGAGACGATCGAACGGGGTGGCTTCGAGCACTTCATGCTCAAGGAGATCTTCGAGCAGCCGGAGAGCATCGAGAACACCATGCGAGGCCACCTCCTCGAGGAGACCGGCAACGTCCGAGTCTACGGCCTGAAGCTCGATGATGACCAGGTGAAGGAGATCAAGCGGATCATCATCACCGCCTGCGGCACCTCGTGGCATTCAGGGATGATCGGCAAGTACATGCTCGAGGAGTTGGCGCGGGTGCCGACCGATGTGGAGTACGCCTCCGAGTTTCGGTATCGCAATCCGATCATCGACGAGCACACCCTGGTCATCGCCATCTCGCAGTCGGGTGAGACCGCTGACACCCTGGCCGCGTTGCTCGAGGCCAAGCAGCGGGGCGCCCGCACGGTCGGCCTCGTGAACGTGGTCGGGTCGACCATCGCGCGAGAGGTCGACGGCGGCCTCTACCTGCGCTGTGGTCCCGAGATCGGGGTGGCCTCGACCAAGGCGTTCACCTCACAGGTCGCGGCGCTCGCGATGGTGACGCTGCGCTTCGCGCGGCTCAAGGAGATGTCGCTGCTCGATGGCAAGCGCTGGGTGGAGGCGCTCGCGGCCCTGCCGGGTCAGGTGAGGGAGATCCTCAGCCGTGCCGACGAGGTCAAGGTCCTCGCCGAGCAGTTCGCCGACGCGAACAACGCCCTCTACCTCGGCCGGGGCGTCAACTTCCCGACCGCCCTCGAGGGTGCGCTCAAGCTCAAGGAGATCTCCTACGTGCACGCCGAGGGGTACCCGGCGGCGGAGATGAAGCATGGACCGATCGCCCTGATCGATGACGCGATGCCGGTGATCGTGGTCGCGCCCCGTGATGCCATCTACGGCAAGATCGTCTCGAATGTCCAGGAGGTCCGGGCGCGCGGCGGCCGGATCATCGCGATCACCAATCCGGGGGACGAGGAGATCTCCGATCTGGCCGATGCCACCTTCGTGGTGCCGGAGACACTCGACCTGCTCTCGCCGATCCTCACGGTGATCCCGCTGCAGCTCTTCTCCTACTACGTGGCATTGCGTCGAGGCTGCAACGTCGACCAGCCGAGGAATCTCGCGAAGAGTGTCACGGTCGAGTAGCATCGAGAGACGAGAGACGAGAGACGAGAGACGAGAGACGAGAGACTGGGCCAGGCGGCTAGAGCGCTGCCCCGGCCGCCCGCATCAGTGCGGCAAAGCCACGCGCCGATCCAGTTGGGTCGGCGTCGTTGCTGGTGTTGACCACCCCGATCACCGCGGTCCGGCTCGCGGGATCCATCCAGAAGAACGACCGGAAGTTGGCCTGCGTGCCGGTGTGGCCCACCAGCGTGCGGCCACCCTCGCGGCGGATGAAGAACGACAGCCCCATCTCCTGCTCGTCATCAACGCGAACCACCGGTTGCCACATCCCTTCGATGATGGCGTGGGGCAGGATCGCGTCGTAGCGGGCCTGGACGGCTGGATCGCTCGATCCCATCAGAAAGCCCACCCAGCGGGCGATGTCGGTGACCGGGGCATTCCAACCGCCGTTGGGGATGGTGATACCCGGGTCGAAGTCGGCGCCGTGGTCAACCACACCGGCATCGGTGACCGCATAGTTGAAGGACCGCCGGTCGCGCAGGTGCCCCGGGGTCTCACCGAAGTAGCTCGCCTCCATTCCCAGCGGCATCAGCAGGGTCTTGTAGATCCGTCCCTGCCAGGGATCCCCGGTGAGTGCCTGCATGGCGCGGGCGAGATAGATGAATGCCGGATTGGAGTAGCCGTAGCGGCTGCCGGGTGCAAAGCCCAACTGCATGTACGGCATCATCGCCACCAACTGATCCCATTCCGTCGGCTCGAAGGGCTCCCACGGCGCTCCCCGGGTCCACGGCCAGGTGCCGTTCTGGAGCCCTGAGGAATGGGAAAGGAGCATGCGGGTCGTGACGTCATCCATGCTGCCGAACGGGTTGTGCACCCTGCGCAACTCGGGAACCCACGAGGTGATCGGCCTGTTGAGCATCGCGAGGCCGGCATCGGGGTCATCCCCCTTGCCGCGGTATTCCTGCTGGAGCTGCATCACCGCCACGGCGGTCAGCGTCTTGGTGATGGAGCCCCAGTGCCAGATGGTCCCTCGGCTCGCACGACGGGGGACTGCTCGATCGGCATCCCCCGTGTACTGCTCCGCCACGATCTTGCCGTCGCGCATGAGCACCAGCGCACTGCCAACGACCTGGTCTCTTGCGACATAGGCGTCGAGGGTCGCCACGGCGCGTTGCCAAGCGGCATCATGCTGGGCGTTGCCGGGGATCGGCAGGATCAGAACGGCGAGGGCGAGCAGCGGGGCGCGTCGCATGGGAGCTCACGGGCTGGGAGGAATCTGTCGGGTCCTGCCAATAATGCCGTGAGAACAGGGTGGGTGAAAGGCAGAGGAAGGGCCGGGCGCTCAGCGCGTCGCCCAGCGAACCCCCACCCCAAGCGACCGCCGACGCGCGCTGCGCCTGGTGAAGTCGCCCGGGAGTTCGTCATCGGTGAAGAGGCTGCCGGATCGTTCCAGGTCAGCCCGTACCAGACCGACCCACCGACCGGTCAGTGGCACCTCGGCCTCGATCGCGAGCCCGGTTCCCCACCGGGTCCGGGAGGGGTCCTCGAATTGGGGGAAACTCCAGCTGTGGCGCGAGAGGGTGCCGAGCAGCGAGAGCCGTGCCCCGTGCGCGGTTCCCGCGATGACGCCGCCGAGATCGAGCGAGAGGGAGAGGTCGCGGAGGGCGTCGGTGGTGACGATTCCCGACTCCTCGCCGGCGAGAATCAGGTCGCTGGTGCTCCGGCGGACCGAGAGCGCGGCACGCCAGCCACCGCGTCGGATGCCGATCGCTGCCGTGGGGACGGTCTCGGGGCCCGGGTGCATGCTGGGTCGATCGTCGGTGGCGGCATCGGCATGGCCACCGTGACCGGCGACGCTCCAGCGCATGGTGAGGTCGATCTGGGCCGCGAGGGGGCAGGGGGTGAGCAGCAAAAGCAGGAACAGGGTGGAACGCGACATCGGCGACTCCGGTTCGAGGGATCGGGAGTCTGATGCCCCACCCTCAACTCCCCCTCAAATCGTCCGGGTGCCCGACTGGCGCGAGGCCCCTAGATTGTCCGCCATGCGCATCATCTTGCAGCGGGTCAGCGAGGCGTCGGTCCGAATCGCCGACCGGGAGGTCGGCCGGATCGGCCGCGGCTACTTGGTGCTGGTCGGATTCACCCACGGCGATGGGCCGTCCGAGGTCGAGTGGATGGCCGACAAGGTGGTGGGCCTGAGGCTCTTCAGCGATCCCGAGGGGAAGATGAACCTCGATCTGGCCGCGGTCGAAGGCGGACTGCTGGTGGTCTCCCAGTTCACCCTCTACGGCGATGCCGCCAAGGGACGCCGACCGTCGTTCATCGACGCGGCACGGCCGGAGGAGGCGATCCCCCTCTACGAGTCGTTCGTGGCCGCACTGACTGACCGGGGGGTGCCGGTCGCCACGGGGGAGTTCGGGGCCGAGATGCAGGTCGCCCTCGTCAACGATGGACCCGTCACCCTCCAACTCGAGCGGAACGCAGCATGACGATGCCGACGGTGGTCCTCGCCTCGAAGTCACCGCGTCGCAAGCATCTCCTCGAGATGCTCGGGATCCCGATCACGGTGCAGCCCGCCGACGTGCAGGAGATCCCGTTGCCCCGCGAGGAACCGGAGGCCTATGCGCGTCGGCTGGCCCGGGACAAGGCGCGGGCGGTGCCCGGCTCGGTGGTGCTCGGTGCCGATACCATCGTCGTGCTCGATGGCGAGATCCTCGAGAAGCCCGCCGATGCCGAGGGCGCGGTGGCGATGCTGGGGCGT
The DNA here is from genome assembly GCA_024640185.1 of Gemmatimonadota bacterium. GTDB lineage: Bacteria > Gemmatimonadota > Gemmatimonadetes > Gemmatimonadales > GWC2-71-9 > Palsa-1233. Next base: position 5,165 of record JAHEFN010000003.1, read on the forward strand.
CTGCAGGGCCGGAGCCATCAGGTGATCTCGGCGGTCTGCCTGATCTCCGGCGGCATCGAGCGGCAGGCAGCCGATCGCACGACCGTCACCATGCGGCCGGCCGACGAGGCACTGCTCCGGGACTATGTGGCCACCGGCGAGCCGCTGGACAAGGCGGGAAGTTACGGGATCCAGGGTCCCGGAGCGGCACTGGTCGAGCGAGTGGAGGGTGACTTCTTCGGGGTGATGGGCCTGCCGATCCGCCTGGTGCTGCAACTCCTGGATGAGGCGGGCTTCAGCTACCGGTTCGGGCAAGCGCCAGCGCCCTGAGGACCGCCCCGGCCTTGTCCGCGGTCTCCTGCAACTCCCGCTCGGGTACCGAGTCGGTGACGATCCCGGCCCCGGCCTGCACCGACGCCTGATCGGCCACGAAGACCACGGTGCGAATCGCGATGGCCGTGTCGAGCACCCGTCCGCCATACCCGACGTAGCCGACCGCACCACCGTACGGTCCGCGCCGAGTCGGTTCGAACTCGTCGATGATCTCCATCGCCCGGACCTTGGGCGCGCCACTGAGCGTCCCGGCAGGGAAGGCGGCGGCCAAGGCATCGAGGGCGTCGAGTTCCGGGCGCAGGGCGCCTCGCACCTCGCTGACGATGTGCATCACCTGCGAGTAGCGCTCCACCACCATCTGGGCGACCACCTTGACCGAGCCGTAGCTGGCGACCCGGCCGATGTCGTTGCGGCCGAGGTCGACGAGCATCAGGTGCTCGGCGCGTTCCTTGGGATCGGCGAGCAGCTCGACTTCGAGCGCTGCGTCGTGCGCGGTGTCGCGGCCGCGTGGTCGGGTGCCGGCGAGCGGTCGGACCGTGACCGAGTCCTGCTCGACCCGAACGAGGACCTCGGGCGAGGCACCGGCGAGGGTGAGCGACCCGAGACGGAGAAAGTAGCAGTACGGCGCAGGGTTGAGGGCGCGGAGCCAGCGGTAGGTGAGGAACGGATCACTCGTGCCACCGACGTCGAGTCGCCGTGACAGCACGACCTGGAAGGCATCACCGGCTGCGATGAGTTCCTGACAGCGGGTGACATCGCGACAGAAGGCGTCATCCGAGTACACCGACGACGTCGGCACCGGCTCGACCGTGGCCGGTGCGCGCAGGGGGGTCAACGCCGCGGCGGCCGCCAGCCGGTCGAGCCAGTCATCGGCTCGGGCCTCGGCCGCGGCAATCCGGCGATCGAGCTCGGCATCCTCGCACGCCGCGTCGATCGCGACGTTGGCGATGACGATGGCCCGGTGGAAGAGGTGGTCGAGCACCAGGAGGGTGTCGACCAGCATGGCCACGGCATCGGGGATCGTGCCATCGGCAGGCGGTGCGTCCGGCAGCTCCTCGATCGTTCGCACCACGTCGTAGCCCCAGAAGCCGACGGCTCCCCCGGTGAAGCGGGGCAGGTCAGGCGCGTCGGGCGCCGAGGTCGCCCGCATCAGCCCGGAGAGATGGTCCAGCGGCGCGATGTCGGTGCCGACCACGGTCCAAACGTCGTGGGCATCACGCTGCTCAACGGTCCGGCCGTGATAGCGATAGACCGTGCTGGGTTCGGTGGCCAGGAAGGTGTAGCGGGCCCATCGCTCACCCCCCTCCAACGACTCGAGCAGGAAGCCATACTCCCCACGGTGCAGCTTGGCGAACGCACTGACGGCGGTGTCGCTGTCGAGGACCATCTGTCGGACGAGCGGGAACCGTGCATGCCCGGCCGCGATGGCGTCCCGGCACTGCTCGCGCAGGGTGGCGCTCATCGCGGCGCGGCCACGATGTAGTCGCCGGGCAGGTCGACACTCGTCGCCAACATGTCGGTGGCCGGGTGCCGTTCGGGGAGAAACTGGAACCGGTCGCTGCCGAGCACTCGGCCGATGCCCATCGCTCGCGCGAACCGTGACACCGTCGCGTACCGAGCGAGCGCCCCGGCCGGTGCCTGGAAGTGGATCGCGTAGCTGAAGGTGAGGCTGGTCCCCGGTGGCAGGCGGGGTGCGGCGTCGATGCGGAGCCCGTACCGTCCTGGCATCGGGGCCAAGGTGAGCACGATGGTGTCGGTGGCCAGGGGGTCAGCGGGGACGGCGAGGATGGCGAAGACGGCATTGTCCGGTGGGGCGTGCCGCATCGCGATGCTCCGACCGCGACTGGCGGCGAAGGTCACCGTCGTGTCGTCCGGCGAGGCGCCGGATTGCTCGAGCAGGAGCACCCGGTCCAGCGGCTGCGGCGGCAGGTTGGCGAGCACCATTCCGTCACCCGCTGGCCCGATGCCGCTTCCTTGTCTGGCACACCCGATGGCGAGCAGCATGGTGAGCACGATTGCGCTCCCTATCTTGCCGGGATGCCGCAGCTGCCTCACCTGACCGCTCTCACCATGATCCTCGTGGCCCCGTTGCTCGGTGGTCAGGGGTGGCAATCCGGCAATGCCCTGCCCGTGGTGCAGGCCGCTGCCGCCGCTCGCACCCAGCGTGACCTGACCGCCGCCGTCGCCGGGTGGCAGGCCGAGGCCCACGGGGTGGTCCAGTTCGTGGTGCGGATCGATCACGGCGGGCTGCCCGTTGAGCGGGTGATGAAGGTCGACGAATTGCGGGTCGAAGTCTACGGCGAGGCCCCGAGTCGGAGCAAGCAACGTATCGTGGCCTGGCGGGATTCCCTCCTGCGGCCCACCACGATTCGCTATCATCGCGACCATCTGGGCATCGTGGCCCATGACTTCGGGCCGACCATCCGACTGGGACAGGGCGAGGAGGTGCGCGACGTCCCGCATCCACTGTCAGCCTCGGGATTCGCGCACTACCAGTTCCGGGAAGCGGACACCATCCGGGTGGCATCCGCCACCGACACCCTGCGGGTCGTCGCCATCGAGGTACGACCTGGCGACGGTGAGGCGGCTGGGGTGGTCGGGACGCTCTTCCTGGACATCGACCGGGCCGCCCTGGTGCGCTTCCAGTTCACCTTCACCCCGGCCAGCTATCGCGACCCGACCGTCGAGCGGATCGCCGTGGTGCTCGAGAATGCCCTGCATGAGCGGCAACAGTGGCTGCCGCGCCGGCAGTCGATCACCATCGACCGGGCCTCACCGCTGGTCGTGCTGCCGATCTCGACCAGGATCCACGCCGAGTGGGAGATCGACGACTACCAGCTCGATCTCCAGCATCCGGCGGGCCGATTCGCGGGCGCCGCCATCGATGGCCTCCAGGCCCCGGGTGGAGCGGCCTGGCCCCTGCCGATGGTGTTGCCGTCCAGCGGCGATGCGGTGGCCCTCGCCGATGCGCTTTCCGACCTCGCGCACCAACTCACCGGGCATCGACTCGATGGACTCCCCGTGGTGCGGCTGGCCGGCCGCGATGGGCTGAGTTCCTTCCTGCACGTCAATCGGGTGGAGGGAGTGGCATTGGGGTCTGGGGTGCGCTGGACGCCCGGCGGTGCGACCCGGCTTTCCTTCGATGGAACGGTGGCCACCCTTGATGGCCGGGTCACCGGTGGGGTGGCGATCGAGCATTCCGGCGGCGCGGTCGGGTGGCGCCTGATCGCGTCGCATCGGGTGGATGACCTGCTCGACGATCCGACGGGCTCGACGCTGGCCAACTCCTTCGCAACCGTCCTCACCGGGGGGGATGCCCGGGATTGGCACCTCCGCGACCGGTTGGCTGCCGAGCTGCAGGTCGGCGACGCCGCGATCCGGGGCACCCTGATGGTGGGCTACGAGCGCATCCGCAGCCTGACCGCCGGGTTTGCCGCGCTCGATGGAACCCTCCGTGACAACCCGGAGGTGGGGCAGGGTGCTGCCCCGGTGGTCCGCGTTGGCGGGACCTGGAACGGCGGCACGACGGACTTCGCGAGGCTCCGATTGGAGATGGGGAGGGGGAGCCTCCCGTGGAGCCGGGCCGATCTCCATCTCCGTGGCGCCGTCGCGCGTCAACTCACCGCGGAGCTGCACGCCGGCATCGGATCCGAGCGACTGCCGCTCCATCGGGCGTTTGTCCTCGGTGGTCGCGGATCCCTCGTGGGTCATCCGACACGGCGGTGGTGGGGGCGGCGTGTGCTCCGCCTCGAGCTTGCACGTCCCTTCGATATCGGCATCGGGGTGCCGCACCTCCCGGGGATTCCCCAGGTCGGGGCCATCCCGAGCAGGCTCGCGCCGTTCGTCGCGGTAGCCGCGGTCGGCGGTGCCCTGCCGTTGGCCCCCGGTGACCCAACGGGCCGCCTCGAGGCGACACTGGGACTCCGCTTGGATCTGTGGGGCCCGCTATTGAGGGTGGAGGCTGGCTGGGATCCGAGGCGAGGGCAGGTCGGCATCACGGTTGACGCACACCCCGATTGGTGGCCGGTGCTCTAGTTGGTTGGCCGGGCCATCCTGAGCCCATAACTTGCAGGATTGGTCTTCCGGTCCCCCTACCCGGAGTGTCGCTGGCGTGTCCAGGTTCAATGATGAGTGGCTTGCCTCGGTGATCGCACCCCTCCTCGACGAGGGTGTGCTCGAACGACTGCGTCCGGAGGACACCGATCCGGAGTCGCTCTGGGAACGGGTCATTGCCGAAGGCCTGATTCCCGAGGCCGAACTCCTCAGCGCCCTCTCCGCTCGCTGCCGTCTCCCGATCGCCGACCTCGACACCGCCACGGCGGAGATGCGCGACACCCTGCCGGAGGCCCTGGCGCGGCGGTACGGAGTCATCGCCGTGCGGGTGACCGAGTCGGTCCTCGAGATTGCCACCGCCAACCCCTTCGATCTCGGTGCCGAACAGTCGCTGGCGTTCGCGACCGGTCGTGAGGTCCGGATGGCCCTGGCGTCGCCGCCTCGCATTCGGGAGCGACTCGATGAGCTCTACGGGGTCCCGGTCGGCGAGGGCGTCTCGAAGTTGATCGACGGAATGCATGATTTCGAGATCACGACGATCGACGATGCGGACGATGAGGACCAGGACCACGAACTGGCCGCCCAGGAGGCGAGTTCCCGACCGATCGTCAAGCTGGTGGATGTCCTGCTGGCCGACGGGATCACCTCGCGGGCCAGCGACATCCATATCGAGTCGGGCGAGAAGTCGGTGACCGTGCGATACCGCATCGACGGGGTGCTGCGGCAGGCGATGACGATCCCGCGCAAGGCCGGGGTGCCTCTCATTTCGCGGATCAAGATCATCTCCGGGCTCGACATCGCCGACCGGCTCCGGCCGCAGGACGGCCGCGCCGGGGTGGCGGTCAACGGCCAGCCGGTCGACCTGCGGATCTCGACCCTTCCCGCCACCCATGGCGAGAAGGTCGTGATCCGGATCCTCAACACCCAGAGCACCATGCTGGAGCTCCCGGCGCTGGGGCTCTTCGAGGATGAGCAGCGGACCATCACCGACCTGCTCGGCAACAAGGAGGGTGTCATCCTCTGCACCGGCCCGACCGGCTCGGGGAAGACGACGACCCTCTATGCCTGCCTCCGGACGATCCAGGCCGAGGGCATCAACATCGTGACGGTCGAGGACCCGGTCGAGTACAAGCTCGGCAAGAACATCGTCCAGGTGCAGGTCAACGAGCGACAGGGGCTCACCTTTGCTGCCGCGCTCCGTTCGATCCTCCGGCAGGACCCCGATATCGTCCTCGTCGGCGAGATCCGAGACATCGAAACGGCGCAAATCGCCGTGCAGGCCTCGCTCACCGGCCACCTGGTGCTCTCCACCCTGCACACGAACGACGCCCCCAACACGGTGACCCGATTGGTCGACATGGGGTTGGAGGCGTTCAAGATCGGTGCGGCCCTCCGCGGGGTCATCGCCCAGCGACTCATGCGGCGGCTCTGTCCCAACTGCCGGACCAAGGAAGACGTCGCAACGCTGCCGCCACGGATCCGGCCGTTCGTCCCCCCCGACGCGACCCTCTGGCGGGCCACCGGCTGCACCAAGTGCACCCAAACCGGCTACCGAGGCCGCTTCTCGATCGTCGAGATCCTGGTGATCACCCCCGAGATCGAACGACTCGTCGGTGGTGGTGCCCCGGCCGCACAGATCGCCCGCGCCGGCCTTGCCGAGGGGATGCTCACCCTCTTCCAGTCGGGCCTCCGCCATGTGCTCGAGGGACACTCCTCGATTGATGAGTTGCTTCGGGTGGCCGACGTGCCGAGCAGTGCCAAGGCGCCGAAGGCCCCCTCGATCACCAGCAGCGGCCAGCACCAGGTTCCGGTGGCCTCCGGGACGGGGGTGGTGGCGCCACCGGCACCGCCGTCAAGCCCGGAGACCTTGCTCGAGGGACTGGAGTTGGTCGACGAGCATGAGCCGCCCGACGTGGGCGAGGCGGCGACGCCCCCTCGCGCCACGATTCTCCTGGTCGAGGATGAGGACTCGCTGCGACGGGTGATGCGCGACCTCCTCGAGCAGGAGGGCTATGCGATCTGTGAGGCGCGCGATGGGGCCGAGGCACTCGAGCAGGTTGATCGCCATGCCCCCGATATCGTGCTGCTCGACCTCAACCTGCCCAATGTCGATGGCTACACCGTGTTGGCCCAGCTCCGCTCACGTCCGGCGACGCGCGACCTGCCGGTGCTGGTGCTCTCGGCGCGGGGCGACGAGGACAACGAGGTCCGCGTCCTTCGACTGGGGGCGACAGACTTCCTCACCAAGCCATTCCGGCCCAGGGCGCTGTCGGCCCGGCTCGAGGCGACCCTCGAGCGGCTCCGCGCCGCGGAGTAGCCTCACTCCGGTCGGTGGTCGGGGATCCTGGTGGTGGGGGAGAGCTCGGCAGGCGCATTGGGCTTGACCCGGACACTCTTCGCCGGGATACCGACGTTCACGTGATAGGGTCGCACGTCCTTGGTCGCGACCGCCCCAGCACCCACCATCCCGTTGCGTCCGACCCGAACACCAGCCAGCACGGTGGCGTGGTAGGTGATCCGCACATCGTCTTCCAGTATGGTGCGCAGATTCGTCACGTCGCGCTGGTCGACGATGCTGTGGGTGTGGGAGTAGATGTTGGCATAGTCGGCGATCGAGACCCGGTTGCCCATGGTGATCCCGCCGCGATCGTCCATCAACACGTGGCGATGGATCACCGCGTCATCACCGATCTCGAGGTTGTACCCGAACGAGAATTCGGTGTACTGGAAGCACTTGAAGTTGGCGCCGACGCGCGCAAAGATGTGCGGCGCCAGCAGCCGGCGGAACTCCACTCCCAACCCCACATGCTGCCCACCGATCGGCAGCCGGTCGAACGAGTACCAGAGCCAGAGCAGTGGCTTGACCCGGGCAAAGCGCTCGACATCGACCTCGGCATAGTACTCGGGTTCCAGGGTGATGTTGCGTGGATCACACGCCTCGATAGCCAGGCGGCTGGCCAGCGGAAGGCCCTCGTCACCGACCCGTTCCTGCCAGCTTCCCTGGCCGGGATACGCCAAGGCGAAGAGGGTCTCCCTGGTGATCGATGCCCAGTCGGCGTTCGGTCCACGAATGGCGGTGTCGAGGTCGGCAAGCCAACGGTCGCCGAGGGCGGTGTAGGCCGCGGGTCGGTCGAGCGGGCGCAGTGGCAGGATCGGCATCAGTCGACTCCGGGGGTGTCTGGGGCACCGAGGCGGGAGAGGATCCGGGCCCGTTCACGGTCGAGTCGCGAGAGCCGGCGCTCCCAATCGGCGTTGACGGCGTCGCGGTACTGCACGACAAACGGCTCGGTCACCGGGATCGGTTCCTCGAAGAGATAGAGGCCCATCGCCTGCTCCCGCTGGTCGAGGACCTGGTTGGAGAACGAGGCCGAGAGTGGCAGCGTGGCGCTGGGCTGGATCTGGCGGTTGCGCACGCTGATGGTGATCAGCTGGGGCTCGAATCGGGTGTTGTTGTCGCGGGCGAAGAAGGTGACCAGCGCCAGTCCCGGCTGATGCAGCCCATGGCGGGCGCGGGCCGAATCGATGCTCGACCGGCGGCTCGTGAGCAGGGCCAGCAGTGACTGCTCGGCGTCCGGCGCAAGGAGCCGGGTCACCCGATCATCGAGCGGCATCACCCGAATGTCGAGCGCACCGCTGCGGAGTTGGAGAGTGATGACGTCCTGATTGAGCTGCCCGTGGCCGCGCGGGACCGGGAGGGTGTCGAAGCGGCCAGTCGGCGCAGCGTCCTGGGCCAGCACCAGGGCCGGGAGGAGCGCGCCGAGGAGCAGCAGCCGCCCCGTTGACCTCACCCGGGCACCTCGGCCTCACCTGCCGCGGCGAGGATCGCCTCACCGAGGTCACCAATGCCCTCCCCGGTTTGTGATGAGACCGGCTGCAGCAGGTCGAGCGGCAGCCCGAGCTCGCGACTCCGATCGCGGATGGCTTGGGCCCGACCGGAGCGGTTGAGCTTGTCCATCTTGGTCAGCACCGGAAGGACCGGCCGGCCGCTGCTGGAGAGCAGCTCCTGGAAGTCGATGTCGTCTCGTGACGGGGTGTGGCGAATGTCGAGCAGCCAGACAATGCCGCTCAGGGACTGTCGCTCCCGGACGAATCGTTCGAGCAGGGTGCGATACGCGCTGCGTTCGCCCTTGCTGGCACGGGCCCAGCCGTATCCCGGCAGGTCGACCATGTAGAACGAGGGGAACCGGAAGACATTCACCAGCTGGGTCTTGCCCGGCGTCTGGGAGACCTTGGCGAGGGTCTTCTTGGCCGTGAGGGCGTTGAGCAGCGACGACTTGCCGACGTTGGACCGACCGATGAAGGCGAATTCGGGCAGGGGCGGATCGAGGGGGTGAAGCGGGTCGGGAAACGACCCCACGAACTCGACCGCGAGCCGCGCCAGCGGCGAGGGAGAACTCACGAGGGGGTCAGGCTTCCTTCTTCTGCCGGGGCCGCTCGGTGATGACCATCGGTTCCGAGCCGTTGGTGATCGTCTCTGGGGTGATGATCACCTCGCGCACATCGCTGCGGGTCGGCAGGTCGTACATGATGTCGGTCATCACGTTCTCGAGGATCGCACGCAGCCCTCGTGCCCCGGTCTCTCGGGTGATCGCCCTGCGAGCGGTGGCGCGCAGCGCCTCGGCATCGAAGGTGAGGCCGACCCCCTCGAGTTCGAAGAGTCGCTGGTACTGCTTGGTGAGGGCGTTGCGCGGCCGAACCAGGATCTCGACCAGGGCGTCCTCGTCGAGCGACTCCAGGGGCACCAGGACGGGCAGGCGGCCGGCGAGCTCGGGGATCAGGCCGAAGTGGAGGAGGTCGTCCGGCTCCACCTGGTCGTAGGGACGCTGCTTGGCGGTCTCCGGCTCCAGGTCGCGGCCATCCTCGGAGAAGCCGATGCGCTGACGACCGAGTCGAGACTCGATGATCTTGTCGAGCCCATCGAAGGCGCCGCCGCAGATGAACAGGATGTCCCTCGTGTTGATTTGGATGTACTCCTGCTGCGGATGCTTGCGGCCTCCCTGTGGTGGTACACTGGCGACCGTGCCCTCGAGGATCTTGAGGAGGGCCTGCTGGACGCCCTCACCGGAGACATCGCGGGTGATGCTGGGATTCTCGGACTTGCGGGCGATCTTGTCGATCTCGTCGATGTAGACGATGCCGCGCTCGCATTCGGAGACGTTGAAGTCGCCAGCCTGCAGCAGCCGAACCAGGATGTTCTCGACATCCTCGCCGACATACCCGGCCTCGGTCAGGGTCGTGGCGTCGGCGATCGTGAACGGGACGTCGAGGATCTTCGCGAGGGTCTGCGCCAGGAGGGTCTTGCCGGTGCCGGTCGGGCCGAGCAGGAGGACGTTGGACTTCTCCAGCTCCACCTCGCCATCGCGGGTGCCGGCGTTGACGCGCTTGTAGTGGTTGTAGACGGCAACGGCCAGTGACCGCTTGGCCCGCTCCTGCCCCACGACATACTCGTCGAGTGTCGCCTTGATCTCCTGCGGGGTGGGAACCGCCGTGCGGGATTCACCCGCCTCGCGTTCCTCGTCCTCGGCCAGGATCTCGTTGCAGAGGGTGATGCACTCGTTGCAGATGTACACCGACGGGCCCGAAATGAACTTCCGGACCGAGTCCTTGCTCTTGCCACAGAAGGAGCAGCGCAGGTTTTTGTCGTTGGACATCGCGTCACCACCAGGAACCGGAATCGGGAGACCTTCAGAGTCTGCCTCCCACCACCGGAACGGTCAAGCGTCAGGTCGTCGGGGACTCCACCTGCCGCGGTTCGAAGATCGTATCGATCAGGCCGTACTCTTTCGCTTCCTCGGCACTCATGAACCGGTCCCGGTCCATGTCCCGCTCGATCTGCTCGAGGGCCTTGCCGGTGTGCTTGGCATACAACTCGTTCATCTTGCCGCGAAGGTAGAGGATCTCCTTCGCCTGGATCTCGATATCGGCCGCGGTGCCCTGGGCCCCACCGGAGGGCTGGTGGATCATGATCCGTGAGTGTGGCAGCGCTGCCCGCTTCCCCGGCGTGCCGGCGGCCAGCAGGAAGGAGCCCATCGAGGCGGCCATCCCCATGCAGATGGTGTTGATCGGGGCCCGCAGGTGCTGCATGGTGTCGTAGATCGCCATCCCGCTCGACACCACGCCACCCGGTGAATTCAGGTAGAGGTAGATGTCCTTCTCGGGAGAGTCGGCCTCGAGGAACAACAGCTGGGCGATGATGATGTTCGCGACATTGTCGTTGATCGGGGCACCGAGGAAGACGATGCGATCCATCAGCAGCCGCGAGAAGATGTCGTAGGTGCGCTCACCGCGCGACGACTTCTCGATGATGTACGGTGGATAAATCGATGCTTCGATCACCCCTCAACCTCCGTCACGGTGTTCTGTTCGAGCAGCCACGCGAAGCACTTTTCCTCGCTGATCTGCCGTTCCAACTCGCCCAGTCGCTTGGCCTGTTCCAGCTCGGCGTAGAGCTTGCCGGCCTCGAGGCCGCGGGCGGCCGCCAACTCGCTCACCCGGGCATCGATCTCCTCTTCGGTAGCACGCAGGTTCTGGGCCGTCATGACCGCATCGAGAATCAATTCTCGCTTGACCTGCATTTCCGCCACCGGGCCGAATGACTTGGCGAACATCTCCGCCTGCTCGGCCTGGATCTGGTATCCCTCCGCGTAGGCCGCCATGACCCGACGCACCAGGGTCGGGGGGGCGGGCACCGCATTGGCCTCGGCCAGCTTCTGGATCAACTGCTCGCGCAGCCCCGCCTCCGCCGATCGCGTCGCCTCGGCCTCGAGATCCTCGCGGATCGCGGTTCGCAGCGCGGCGATCGAGTCGAACTTGCCGATGTCGGCGGCAAAGGCCTCGTCGAGCTCCGGGAGCAGCTTCTCCTTGACCTCATGCAGGGTGACGCGCACCTGGCGGGCCTCACCACGCCGAGCCTCGTCGGGGTGGTCCTCCGGGAGTCGCACCTCGGCGTCGATCGTCTCCCCGGGCAGCAGGGTGAGGATCTTTTCCTCGAGGTCGGGAATCGCCTGGCCCTTGCCGATTTCCAGTGAATGGGGCGCGGCCTCGCCGACCGGCTCGCCGTCGGTGAGGTTGGCCACGGTGACGGAGACCAGGTGGCCATCCTTGGGACGGACCCCGTCCAACGGGCTCCATGTCGCCTTGCGATCCTGCAGTTGGGTCAACTGCTCCTCGATCGCGTCATCGGTGACCGACTCGGCTGACCGGGTGAACGTGAAGCCGTCGGTGGTGGTGATCTCGATGGAGGGGACGACCTCGACCAACAAGGAGAAGGTGAGCGGCTTGCCCTCCTCGAAGCTCACATCACGGACCTGCGGGTCGCCGGTGGGCTTCAACTCGGTGTCGGCGAGGATCTGCTTCCAGCTGCTCTGCAGGGCGTCCTCGAGGACCGCCTGGCGGATCTCGGCCGAGAACTTCCGGCGGACGACCGGTTCGGGGGCGCGCCCCTTCCGGAATCCCGGGAGTCTGGCCCGCTTGGCATAGGTCTGGACGGCACGCCGCTCGGCGGCGGCGAGGTGGTCGACGGGGACGGTGACCGCCAGGGAGCGCGAGGCAACGTCCTGGTCGGTCGTTTCGTAGGTGATTTCAGTCATAGCCCGGAAAGCTACCCGCCGCTGGAGGTGGCGGTCAAATCTCGGCTCGGGACCGGGAAGCGGGGTCGGTGGGGGCTCCCGGCCTCAGGGCAGGGGGTAGGCCCGGCCTTCCATCGGGTCGCTGACCTCGACGGTGACCTTGGTGTCGCTGGGCGCGCCGATTCCGGGGAGGTCGGGCATCGCGATGGCGACCGCCCGGACCGAGGTCCGCAGGGCCCAGGATGCAGCGGGGGCACCCCCGGCGACCAGCAGGAGGACGGTGTCGGCCACCACCAACGGCTTGGTCCAGCGGTTGACGATCGCGCGGTCCCGTCGGAGGGCCACCAAGGCGATGAAGCCGAGATTGAGCACGATGAAGCCGGCGATGGCCACCGTGGTGATCAGGCTACCAAGAGAGTCGAGCAGGGCCAGGATAGGGTCCATGCTGCCGCCGATAATGAGGTTGTGAAGAGATATGTTCCAACGATGCAACGAGGCCACCACGACCGCAAGGGCGTGCGGCGCCATGTTGCGGACTGCGTCGTGGCGGGATCGCAGGGATGGCCCGCGTGGTGGCGGCACTGCGGGGCGGGGAAGGCCGGCGTCGAGGTTGCGCCAACCCGGCGCGACTCCCGGCGCGACTCCCGGCTGGCTCTGGGCATCGAAGGGGGTGTCGCCACCTCTTCATCACCCAGGAGTGCTGTCCATGTCGATGTCGATGCCGGTTCCTCTCCAGGCCGCCCTGCTGTTGGTGTGTTGTGCCTGCTCGCGGCCGGACGACGCGCCGACCGACACCGTCCTCACCGATTCGGCTGGTGTGACCATCGCCGCCACCTCGGCCACGGACCGGGTGCTGCCGTGGCGTTTTGACGAAGAGTTCACCCTTGGCGGCGAGGAATCAGGGCCCGGAGCATTCACCTCGGCATCGACCCGCACGGTGCAGACCAACGGGCGCGACCGAATTGTGGTGCTTGATGCCGCGAATGACCGGATCGAGATCTTCGATGGTGAGGGTCTCCACCGCCTCACCCTCGGCGGTCCGGGGTCGGGCCCCGGGGAGTTCACCTTCGCGATCGAATTGCTCGACGCCGGGGAGGGCCGGGTTGGCGTGACGGATCTGGCGAAGCGAGCGATCCTCCTCTGGTCATCCGACGGCACCCTCCTCGGAGAAACCAGGATCACTGATCCCTCGACCGGTTTGGGGCGAAGGGTCCTCCGTGGGGATACCACGGTCACCATGGTTGAGGCGCGTGACTCCCTCCGGATGGTCAATCGATTGGTGCGCGTGGTGGGCGAGGACACCACCCTCATGGCCCGGTACGAGGGCCCCCCAGGGCAATTCGTCCAGCTCTCATGTGTCGCGGTCCAGATGCGGCCGATGTTCGCTCCGCGGCTCTCCTGGACCAGTGGCGAGGGTGTGGTGGCTGCCGCCGTCACCTCGAAGTACGTGGTCAATCTCTATCGTGATGGTCGGTTGGTTCGGAGCCTCCGCCGGGCGATCGCACCGACGGCGACCCAGCCGGGTGATGCCCTGCGCCAGTACCCCGACGGGTGGACGGTCCGGTTCGGTGGTGGCGGGGATGGCTGCACCATGGAGGGGAGCGAGGTGGCCGAAGCGACCGGCATGTCGCCATTCCTGCCGGTCATCGAGGACGCGGCCCTCGGGCCCGAGGGAACGGTGTGGGTCCGCCGCCATCGCTTCCCGGGTGAGCCGCCGATCGTGGACCTCTTCGACCCGGAGGGCTCCTACCTCGGAACCGTACATGGCCGCGGATTGCCACTGGGGTGGTTGGGGAGCGATCGGGTCTTGCTGCCGATCGAGGATCAGGAGAGCGGGGTGACCAGGATCGGGGTCTATCGGGTGTCGCGAGATGGGAGTGTGGCTGACCCTTCCTGACATTTCACACCCGCGTCAATCTTGGCGACCAGGATGATTGGGGAGCGGCGGGGCGCGGGCTGATGTGAGAGGCGGGACCGCAGGCGATGATACTCGGCTCTATTATCCCCAGATCCAAGTCCCCTACCGGAGCGGGTGTCATGCGTGGTGTGCTCATCGGATTGTCAGTCATCTGTGGTCTGGTCCCGCTCGCAGCGCAGGGCGCGCGTCCAGAGATGGTGGAAGACCGCACCAACGTGGAGCGGCTCCTCCGGACGCTGGCTCACGACTCCATGGAGGGGCGCGCCACTGCAACACCCGGCGCCGCGCGTGCGGCCCAATTCATCGCTGCCGAAATGCACCGCATCGGCCTGAGCCCAATGGGGGATGACGGCTATTTCCAGCGGGTCCCAATGGCGATGGTGGCCTCGAATCGTCCCCCGCGGGCACCGAGAGGATGCGTAGCCGGGACCTTCCGCCCCCAGACCGATACCATGGCCACTCCCCTGTGGCGCTGTGCCGGCGCTGATGGTGGCCCGGAGAGTTTTCGGGTGCCGCCGGTGTCGCCACCACGCCTCACCAGCGTGGCCTCGTTCACGGCCCGAGACTCGATGCCGGCCGCCGCACGTCGCCTGGGTCGCAACGTTGTCGGGATGATCCCTGGGAGCGACCCCGATCTCACGGAAGAAGTCATCCTGGTCATGGCGCACTACGACCATCTGGGCATCCGTGCCCCGGGCGTGGGCGGCGACTCGATCTACAACGGGGCGGACGACGACGCGTCAGGGACGGTGGCGGTGATGGAGATCGCCAGGGCGATGATGGCCGGCCCGCGTCCCAAGCGGACGATCCTCTTCGCGGCGATGACCGGCGAGGAGATGGGATTGGTGGGGACCCGGTACTTCATCGACCATCCGCCGATCTCGCTCGATCGCGTGGTCGCCGGCTTCGAAATCGAGATGATCGGTCGCCCTGACTCCCTCGCCGGCGGGTGGGGGAAGGCCTGGCTCACCGGCTATGAGCGCTCGACGATGGGTGACATGCTCCGGGACAACGGCATCCCGATCGTCCCCGATCCGAGGCCCGACCAGAACTTCTTCCGGCGGAGCGACAACTACGCCTTCGCCCGGATGGGGATCGTCGCCCACACCCTCTCGACCTTCAACCTCCACTCCGACTATCACCGTCCTTCGGACGAGGCTGACGCGATGGACTTCGGCCACATGACCGCGGTGATCGCCGCCGCGGCCGAAGCCGTCCGTCACCTCGCGGATGGGCCGACGCCGGCGTGGCATCCTGGCGGCAAGCCGGAATAGTCGACGGGTCGCGGAATGCCCTCCCGTCCCGCGATGACGAATGGGGGGCGGGTGTCACGAACCTTCTCACCTCGAACGAGGCTGCCGTGAAGATGCTCCCGGTCGGACGCAACCGATTCCCGCTGCTCATGTTGGTGCTCGTGGTCCCCCCCGTGTGCGTCGCTGTCGCGCAGCAGGGCGCGGTGACCACCAACGGTTGAACCCGGAGGGAAGGAGATGATGGAGCGCTTCTCACGTCTCACCTGTCCAGCGTGCGGCCACGCGGAACGACTCGCGATGCCGACGGATGCCTGCCTCTTCTTCCATGAGTGCGGCAAGTGCCATGCGATCCTGAGACCAGCAGCTGGCGACTGTTGTGTCTTCTGTTCGTTTGGCTCGGTGCCGTGCCCGCCGATCCAGTCGGGCGGTGCTGGATGTTGCGCGCCGGTGCCACCCCCAGACTGAACCACGCCGGTCGAGGATAGCGCCACTTGCATCCCAAGAGGCTACAAGCCAACACGGCCCGCCAGGAATCCCCCTGACTGGCCGCAGTAACGCATTGCCGTGCAACCAGATACGAGCGCCGGGACTCGAACCCGGACGGGTCACCCCACAGGATCCTAAATCCTGCGCGTCTACCAGTTCCGCCACGCTCGCGTGGGAGAAAGCTACCCGCTCGACAGCCCTGCCTCCACTCGCCCTCGGTCGCTACAATTCCTGTCGGCGAGACGCTCCCACCGTCGGGGGCCCGTTCTCTTTCTTCCATCCTGACCTGGACCGAGCACGATGCACAAGCATTTCCTGACCCGATCGATTCTCCTCGTCCTCCTCCTCGGGGCCGTCACGGCCTGTGGCGACAGTCGTCTCGGCGACCTCACTGAGGGTATCGACCGCGACAGCGTCGCCGTCGTCATGGGGGTCGCCGACCCGGACCACCAGGAGAACTACCTCAATCGGGGCGTCTTCTGGGAGATCCTCTACTACGCCGTCCCCGGTGGGGTCGCTGATACCGCGGCGCTCCGCCAGATGTCGCCGGTCGTGCTGACCGATGGCAAGGTCGCCGGCTGGGGGTGGGGGTTCCTCGAAGAGGCCGCTGTCGACAACGGCTTTGCGGTTCAGCCCGCGAAGTAGCCGATGGTCCTCACGGCACGACGCCCGCCGACCCGATGGGGCCGGCGGGCGTCGTGTATCCGGGATGGTGGCTTATTCGGGAACGACCAGGCGAATCCGCTCGATTCGTGAGGGCTGCTGCTCCGCGTTGGCGGGGAGGGGAGTGACGACAGTGACCGTCAGCACCCCGTTCCGGCCGCCGGCCGCCAGGGCCGCGCGATAGTCGGCTTCGGTCCGAACCGGCTTGCCCTCGATCTCGGTGATGATGTCGGGCAGTCGCCCATTCCGGGCGCAGCCGACCACCGGGCAGAGGTGAGCCGCCGCGGAGACCCGCGAGGCGACGCTCTTGACCAGCAATCCCCGAGTTCCGCGCGGCAGCGACCGCTCCCGAATGACTGCGTCGGTGATCGGTTCCACGGCGACACCGAGGGCGTTGTCGGTCTCGGGGTCAACCGGGGGGGGCACCTCTTCGCTCGCAGACTTCTCCGGCTGATGGGCCCTGGTGGAATCCGCATCGACCCCGACGAGACGCACGGAGAACTCCCGGACGCCTTCGTCGCGAGCCACCGCGACCCGAACCGTCTCCCCCGGGGTCCGGAAGCCGACCACCTGTTGCAGCTGGGCGACGTACTTGACGGGGGTGCCGTCGACCATCGTGATCACGTCGCCGGCCCTGAGACCGGCCCGCTTGGCCGGTGAGTCATCGGTCGAGAAGTTGTCGATCTTGACGCCGGCGATCGAGTCGAGGCCCAGATAGAGGGCATCCTCGGGTGTCGCGGTCCGCACGAAGACGCCCATCGCGGTGCGCTCGACATGGCCCATGGTGATGATCTGGTTCATCACCGCCCGGGCCAGGTCAATCGGCACCGCGAAGGCGTAGCCGGCGTAGAACCCGGTCTCGGAGGCAATGGCGGAGTTGATGCCGATTACTTCGCCCCGGACGTTGACCAGCGGGCCACCCGAGTTGCCGCGGTTGATCGCCGCGTCGGTCTGGATGAAGTCCTGAATGTCGAGGTTCGACCGGTTGAGCGGGTCGAGTCCACGGCCCTTGGCCGAGACGATTCCCTGGGTCACCGAGAAGGTCAGCGAGTTGCCGAGCGGGTTCCCGATGGCCAAAACCCACTCTCCCACCCGGACCGCGTCGGATGAGCCCAACGCCGCGGGGTTCAGTGCCGGGGCGGAGATCTTCAGCACGCCGACGTCGGTATCGGGGTCGCTGCCGACCACCTCGGCCGGGAAGCTCCGACCGTCGAGGAGCCGAACCATGACCTCCGTGGCGCCCTCGATCACATGGTGGTTGGTGAGGATGTAGCCCTCGGCCGACACCAGGAATCCCGAGCCGCTCGAGCGCTCGACCTGGCCCCGGCTCTGGTTGCCCTCGGGCTGTTGGAAGAACGGCTCGAATCCCGGCGGGATGACCTGACGGCCCGTGGTCGCACTGCGGCGGGCGGGTCGTTCGGATTCGACGAAGACCACCGACGGCCGCACCGCCTCGGCCACCGCGGCGAAGGCTTCGGAGAGATCGGCCAGCGGGCGGGCATCCGGGATCGTGGGTGCCGAGACCCGGGTGATCGTGGTGCCTCGGCCGCCCTGACCGGGATCCTGGGCGAGGGAGCTGCGCGGGATGTCGAGCACCCCGGCGAACAACAGGCCAAGGACAAAGGTGACCGCGACCAGGCCGCCAAACTTCAGGAGGTTTCTCGAGTGGTGTGACATGCGTTCCGCTTCCTGCGTGTTGGGATGCCGGGCCGCCTCCCGGGATGGGTGACGGCCCGGCCAGTTGTCTCAATACTACATCGATGCACGACCAGCTGTTTCGGTCGCGCCGCCCGGTCACTCCTCCTTGGGAGGGGTGTCCTCGACGATCTCGTAGTCCGCCTCCACCGCCTCATCGGCACCGGCCTCGGCCGTCTCCCCCGATTCGGCTGCGGGCTCCTCGGCGGTGGTCCCCGAGGCGCTCTGGTAGAGGGAGGCCCCGGCGGCCGAGTAGGCCAGGTTGAGCTCCTCATGGGCAGACTTGATCTTCTCCAGGTCACCGGTGCGCAGCGCTTCCTTGCCCGCCTCGACGGCCTTCTCCAACCGCTCCTTGTCGGCGGCCTGAAGCCGGTCGACCCATTCCTTGGAGTCCTTCTCGACCTTGTAGATCAACCCGTCGAGCTGGTTGCGGGTCTCGATCTGCTCACGCCGTTCCTGGTCGGACTTGGCGTTGGCCTCGGCCTGCTTGACCATCGCGTCGACGTCGGCGTCGGAGAGGCCACTCGAGGCCTCGATCCGGATCTTCTGCTCCTTGCCGGTCGCCTTGTCCTTGGCCGAGACGTGGAGGATGCCGTTGGCATCGATGTCGAAGGTCACTTCGACCTGCGGCATCCCACGTGGTGCCGGCGGAATGCCCGTCAGCTGGAACTTGCCGATGGTGCGGTTGTCGGCAGCCATCTGCCGCTCGCCCTGCAGGACGTGGATCTCGACGGTCGTCTGGTTGTCCTCGGCGGTGCTGAAGACTTCCGACTTCTTCGTCGGGATCGTGGTGTTGCGGGGAATCAGCACGGTGCCGACCCCACCCAGGGTCTCGATACCAAGTGACAGCGGGGTGACGTCGAGGAGCAGCACATCCTTGACCTCGCCGCCGAGCACGCCGCCCTGGATCGCGGCGCCGATGCCGACGACCTCGTCCGGGTTGACCGACCGGTTGGGCTCCTTGCCGAAGAACGCCTTGACGATCTCCTGGATCTTGGGGATCCGGGTCGAGCCGCCGACCAGGATGACCTCGTCGATCTCGCTCGCCTTGATGCCGGCATCCTTGAGCGCCATCTCCATCGGGGGCATGGTGCGCTGGATCAGGTCATCACAGAGCTGCTCGAACTTGGCGCGAGTCAGCGAGAGGTTGAGGTGCTTCGGGCCAGACTGATCGGCCGTGATGAACGGCAGGTTGAT
>JAHEFN010000139.1 GCA_024640185.1 Gemmatimonadota bacterium
GGCCGCGGCGGCCTTCGGTGATCGGGTGGACTTCGTGGGCATCAACGTGACGGTCAACAAGAATCGCCGGCGGGTGATCAGCTGGGTCGAACGGGAGGCGCCACCCTACCGGACCATGTATGATGCACGGGGCGTGGCGGTGCGGACCTTTCGGGCACCGACCACCAGTTACGTCGTGATCATCGATGCCGGCGGGGTGATTCGCTACACCGGCGTCGGTGCGGACCAGGATCTCAGCGGTGCCCTCGCCAAGGTGGTTGCGCAATGAACTTCCGGGATGTCGCTCTTCTCTCGCTCCTGACGGTCACCCCGCTCACGGCACAGACCCTCGAGTCTTCGCCGGTGCGGCTGAGCCTGCGGGTCGCCGAGGAACTCCGCGTCGGCCGACCGGCGCCGGCGGTGACCCTCCCCTACGCGACCGCGGCCGGGATCGGCCCCGCCGACCAGCCGTTCGAACTCCATCGCGAGCTGGGCCGGGTCGTGGTGCTGGCGTTCTATCCCGGCGACTTCACGCCCGGCTGCACCGCCGAATGGCGGGCGTTCCGCGATCGCGCCGCGACGCTGTTCGGGCCCGAGGTGGTCGTCGCCGGGATCTCGGGCGATTCCCTCGAGAGCCACGTCGCCTTTGCCCGCCAGTTGGAGCTGCCGTTCAAGCTGCTCAGCGATGCCGGGCTGCGGGTTGCCCGTCGCTACGACGCGGCCGATGCCAACCGTGCCCGTCGGGTGGTGGTCGTCGTCGGGCGTGACGGGCTGGTCCGCTATCTCGACCGGGCCTTCGCCGCCCTCGACCCCGAGGCCTATGTCCAACTCGGCGCCGCGGTGTCGGCGGCCCGCGCGGAGTGACCATCGCTCCCCGGCGGTGGCTCCTCGCCCTGCTGCTCGCCGCTGCAGCGATCCCCTCGGCCGCGGGTGCCCAGGCGGAGCAACAGCTTTGGCGTTTCGTTGATGGGCAGGGCGGCTTCTGCGTCTGGTACCTGAGTGATCCCGACTTGGCCCCGTCGATGGTCCCCCTTGGCACGACGCTTCGCCCCGCTCGCAGCACCGAGGGACTCCCCGACCTGCTGGTCCGCATCACCCAGGATGAGCCGCGTTTCGCCGACTGGATCCCCGGGGTGATCTGCGTCGGCCTGTATGCCGCTGCCGCGAGCGACGGCGCCCCGGCCGCCCGGATGGAGGATGGCCCACCGGTCTTGATCACCCTGGCCGCCGTCGCGGCGGAGCGACCGTTCGAGCGGGAGGCCGGCTGGCTCCTCAGCGAGATCGGTCTGGATGCCGGATCCCTCGACCGGGTCGCCTCACGGGCCTGGATCCGGACCGGGAAGAGCGAAATGCGGGTTCGCAGCGGCCTTGCCGGTGAAGATGACCAGTGGGAACTGCGGCTCGATGGCCTCCGACTCTACTGGCAGGGGCATCCGGGAGGCGAGGGTCGTGTCGGATCGACACGGATGATGTTGTTTGGATACGCTGGAAACCGCAATTCGGTCTGGTCGATCGAAGCGAACACCGCTCCGGAGCGGCTGCAGCCCCAGTTTGGGTCACTCAGGATCGAGGGGAAATCGCCGATGGCCCAGGCGCTCAAGTCCTCACCAATCCGCTTGGTAGGTGCCCTTGAGAGCGGAGGTGAGATGACGCTCTCGTTTACCCGCTCGGTGGCGAACCCCGACTGAGCCGATCCCCGTCACTTTGTGCACGCCTCTTGCTTTACACCCCATCGGCTCAGTGTGCCCGTGACCGCCGCGCTTGAAAGCGGTGGGAGGCAGCTGGCCGGTTGGGAGGGCACGCAAACTCCTGTGGTTCTTGGAGTTGACTGCAATCTGGTGACCTTCTAACTTGAAGTGCTGGCCCCGGCTTCCGACCAGTCGCGCATGGCGTGATGGGAGGATGCGGGTGTCGGAATGACGCGTTTCTCGGGGAAGTGCGTCATCCCTGGTTCTCGCAGACCCCGGCAACGCCCGTGCAGACTGGTTTCACGGGTCCCAATCGCAGGAAGAAGTACAACGCAGGAACGCTGGTCCAGGGAGCTTCCCTGGCGCCAACAACCATTTCTTGGGGGAGTGAATGTCCAAGTTTTACCGCAATTTCATGATGGTTGGTGTGATTGCCCTCGGCCTCGCGGCCTGTGGCGATGACCTGACCATCACGGAGACGCCGCCGCCGGTGATTGAAATCCCGCCGCCGCCTCCACCGCCGGCAGTCCCGAACATCACGTCGTTCTCGGTTTCGCCGAGCGCGGTGTCGATCGCCAAGGGCTCCTTTGTACAGGCCGCCGCGACCCTTCTCACCAAGCCGGGTGTTGCCGGTGTCGTGAGCTGGTCCAGCAGCAGCCCGTCGGTCGCCACGGTTGATGGCTCCGGCAAGATCACCGCTGTCTCCGAGGGCGTCGCGGTCGTTACCGCCACGGCCACCGCCGACGGCGAGACGGCCACCGCCGGCATCGGCGTGACGGTCACTCCTGAGGGCGCCAAGATCGTTTCGTTCAGCGTCACTCCGGCGAATGCCTCGATGGTGCAGGGCAACGTCCTGCAGGCGCAGGCCAACCTGCAGACCATTCAGGGCGTCACGGGCTCGATCGCCTGGGGCTCCAGCAATGGTGCCGTCGCCAGCGTCAACGGGAACGGCACGATCACCGCTGTTGCTCCCGGTACGGCCACGATCACGGCCACCGCTTCGGCGGGTGGGCAGACGGCGACCCAGACGGTTGGTATCACCGTCCGCGCGGTCGTCCCGGCCCAGATCTCGATCAACAGCGTCACGCAGCAGGCGAACGGCCTTCCGGTCGTGCTGAACGCCGTCGCTGGTCAGATCGAAATCAACACCCTGTTCAATCCGGGTGAGCAGCGGGTCGACTCGCTCGTCGTCTTCATCGGCGGCATGTCGGCAGCCAAGCAGGTCTTCGCGACCAACCCGGCTGCTGGCGCGATCAATCTTTCGGTCAACACCGCGGCGTACACGGTCACTCCGACCGCCGCCGTGACCAGCTGGAAGAACGGTCCGACCACGATTTCTGCCGCGGTCTACCCGGCGGGTGCTTCGGCCCCGACGGCCACCAACACGATCAACATCGTGCTGGTCAACGCCGACGGCTGGATGGCCACGCTTGATGACGCTCCGGACGGCACCGCTGCCGGCCCGGGTGGGCTGACCTACTGGGGTGGTCCGGGCGCGGCGAATACCGCGACCTACACCCTCCGCCCGGTGACCTACACCGCCGGTCGGTCGGTCACGGCCGTCTCCTGGAACGTCGCCGGTTGCAACGTGAATCAGGGTGCCGCCACGGGCTACACTCGCTCGTTCGGTGCCTCGGGTTCGGGTGCGAACACCTCCTGCAACACCGAGTACACCGGTGGGGCGCGCCACAACGTTGCCGTCACGTCGGCGACCGACAACGCGGCCAACCCGTACCCGGTCGGCGGGATGATCCCGAACGCCACCATCTTCGGCTCGACGCCGGACTCGGTGCGCTTTGACTGGGTCTTCTCGGGCGGCATTCAGACGCCGACGGTTGTCGGGTCTGAGGGCTTCAACTGGATCAATGCCAGCTGGACCTTCAACCCGGCCGGCACCGACGTCTTCGCTGACGCCGGTGTTGGCGCGAATGGCAGCAGCTGGAAGCCGTTCACCACCGGCACCACCACTCAGGTTTCGAGCGGTGCCGACTTTGCCGAGACCAACACCAACAACAACACCGATGGCTACCGTTTGTATGCCACCGGCGCTGACCTGCTTGGCAACGCTGGATCCACCGGCAACACCGCGTACTTCGGCGTCGACAAGACGGCTCCGAGCATTCGGTACGCGTCGGCCGGCAACCTGCCGTCGATCTACACGCAGGGCGGGACCACTTCCAAGACCGACTCGACCACGTACCTCGCCATCCAGGCGATGTTCGCGGCCGGCACCACGGACACGGTGCAGACCGAGTCGATCGACAACCGTTCGGGCCTCTCCCGTTCGATCACCACCTCGCGGCGGTTCGCGCAGGGTGGGGCGACGGGTTCGACGTCGAACCTCGGCTGTTCCACCAACTCCGGTGTCTTCGGCGCCGCGTATGGTGACGGCTGGCGTCCGGCTCCGCAGGTGCACATCTCCTGTGGCTCCGCTGCGGCTGGGTATTACACCACCTCGCAGCAGACTGTCGACCGCGCCGGCAACACCTCCGGCACCTACAAGCGGACGATGGCGCTCGATCCGGCACAGCCGGCCGTCACGGGTGTGAGCCCGAACGCGGCCTACACCGCGAATGCCGCGGCGCCGTTCACCATCGGGGCGCAGGATGACCTCGAAGTGATCGATTGGTCCGCCCGGTTGCATTACCCCGGCCTGACGCAGGGTGATGCCGGTGCGACCGCCTCACCGGGTCTGCGGTACAAGTTCGGTGGCGGGATCGCGACGCGGTTCGACAACAGCGTGATCAACCCGGTTCTGGCGACGGCCTCGATCGACCGCTTCACGGTCTCGATCCAGGAAGTCTGTGAGAGCACGGCAGGTGTCCCGGGTGCTGCTTGCCCGGCGTACGCCGGTGACCCGGTGTCGCAGGCTGACATCGCGGTGGCCAAGCCTGACTCGATCGCTGCAACGGTCCGTGACGTCTTCGGTTCGTTCGCCGGCAACATCACGCCGGGTGCAGCAACGGGTGTCTCGGCCGAGCTTGCCTCGCCGATTCTCTCGGCCACTGTGCCGACGCCGGGCTTCTACACGGTTGGCTACGACGCTAGCACCAACTGCGCGCCGGGTGGCGTGCCGGGCGGGGCCTGTGTCACCACCGGCATCAACTTCCGCTACTTCTCGACCTCTGGGACGACCCGGACCTTCCGGGCCACCCAGGACCAGAGCATCACCACGCCCATGTTCACCATGGTCGAGCTTTGGGGCTTGAACGCTGCGGGCGAGTGGGAGTACATCTCCCGCTGCACCGTCGTGCAGAGCGGCACGAGCTTCTCTTGCGCCGGTACTGGCTCGATCCTGGGCCAGGACAATGGGTTCGAGCGGCTTTGGGACTTCACCCTCACGGGCGCGACCGGTTACTCCGCGTACCGGGCGATGGGTCTCAATGCATCTGGCTTCGGTCTGTTCTCGAACATCATCTAAGCCATGATGCAGTAACGCAGTTTGCTGGAAACCAGGCGGCCCCGCGAAAGCGGGGTCGTTCTGGTTTTTGGCATCTCCCCCGAACGAGATTCCTGGCTGTTCGAGAGACGAGAGACGAGAGAGCCGGTAGGCAGCCCGGCTGTCGGTTCACCCTGTCTGGCTACTCTTGTAGAGGCGGAGGGTCAGTGCCTGGGTACGGCGGGACAGCTCGAGCAACTCGCCGGTCTCCGTCCCGAGTTCCTCCAGCAGCTCAAGGATATCGGTCGCTTCCACGGCCGAGCCGTACGCGATCCGGAAGTGGTTGCGACATCGTCGCCCCGGCCCGCTGGCGTAGCCCTCAGCTATGTTGAGTTGCACCGAGAGCGCGGAGCGCCTCAGCTGCTCGAAGATGGCTGTAGTGGCCGGCTTCCATTGCTCGCCAAGCTCCCTGAACACTCCCAAGACCACGCGGTGCGCTAGCTGCCACGCAAGCAGTCCCTTGTGCGTTCTCATGCCAGATCATCACTTCCCGACCGGGGAGCGCACCATCTCCGTCACGCAAAGAGGGGCCCCTTGCACGCAAGGAGCCCCGATTAGGTTCGGCCGTCTCTCGTCTCTCGTCTCTCGTCTCTCGTCTCTCGTCTCTCGTCTCTCGTCTCTCGTCTCTCGTCTCTCGTCTAACGCCTCATCGCGGCCCGCGTCAGTTCCTTGCCCAGCTCCACCCCCGGCTGGTCGAACGGGTTGACGTCATACCATGCCCCGGCGAATCCGGTGGCCAGCTGGAAGAACATCATCAGCTCACCGACGGTGCGGGGATCGACGGCATCGAGCTCGAGGGTCATGCTCATCCGGCCCTGGGCGCGGAGGGCCTCCCGCGTCGCCAGGAACTCGGCATCGAGCAGGGCGCCCAGGGTGTGTCCCGAGAGCTGCTGCAGTGCGGCGGCGGCACCCGGCCGTTCGGGGATCGGCACCATCTCCCTCGTCTCCATCACCCGGATGAAGGTGATCGTCTTGTCGAACGGCCCCTCGGCGAAGAGTTGGACCTGGGAGTGCTGGTCGGTGGCCCCCAGCGCGGCCACCGGGGTGGGACCCCGGAAGACCTCCTCTCCGGCCCGGTCGTGTCGCTTGCCGAGCGACTCCGCCCAGAGTTGGCGGAACCACTCGCCGGTGTCGCGCAGCCGGTCGGAGTAGGGCATCAGCACATGGATGTTGGCCGCACGGGTCAGCTGGGCCTGCCATTGGAGGGCGGCCCAGCGGGCGGCATGGTTGTGGGCCAACGCCTCGTGCTCGGCGTCGGCGAGCGCGTCGGCGGCACCGGCCACCAGCGCCCCCACATCGATCCCGATCAGTGCAGCCGGAAGGAGCCCGACGGCGCTCAGCACCGAGAAGCGCCCGCCCACAGCCGGCGGGACGTCGAAGGTGGTGATCCCCTCGGTCCGGGCGATCTCGCGAAGGGCGCCCACGGCCGGGTCGGTGGTGAAGACCAGGTGGGTCCGGGCCGCTTCCTCGCCAAGCGCCTGATCGAGCCACGCCCGGACGATCAGGTACTGGGCCAGCGTCTCGGCGGTGCCAC
>JAHEFN010000140.1 GCA_024640185.1 Gemmatimonadota bacterium
ATCGGTGAGCAGCACACCCGCGATGCCCAGGTCGGCCGCATCCTGCACCAGTCGTTCGACACCGTACTGCAGGACCGGGTTGACGTAGCTGAAGAGCACCACGGGAATCGTGAGCTGGGCATCGTCGATCAGCTCAAGTACCCGGGGGAGGGTCATCCCCTGCTCCAAGGCCCTGAAGGTCGAGGCCTGGATCGTCGGCCCGTCCGCCAGCGGATCGGAAAACGGCACCCCGACCTCGAGTATGTCGGCGTGGGAGGCCGCGGTGCGAAGGGCCTCGAGCGACGTGGCCCGGTCGGGGAACCCTGCGGTCAGGTACGGGATCAGTGCCGTCCGGCCGTCCGCCGCGAGTTCCGCCCAGCGTGACGCCAAGCGGGATTCAGATGAAGAAGTCACCAACGACGAGTCCGTAGCGTTCGGGAGAGGTCACCTTGACGATGGTTCGCGGGTACGATCCGTCCGCACTCGACTGGCCGAGGTCAAGCAGCCGACCTGGCGGGGGGAGGCGGCCGCCAGTGGCGTCGACGGCCACGCGGACCATCGGCCGGTGGAGCTGGGTGTCATCCGACCCTGGTCCGGCCACGATGGCCACCTCGAATGAGTCGAGGATGACGGCCGTGCCGACCGGGTAGATGCCCAGCAGATTGATGAGGGCCTTGACCAGCACCGGGTCATACCCGCGACCGGGATTGAGCCACATCTCGCGCAGGACCTGTGCGGGTTCCCAGGGGTCCGTCTGGTACGATCGCCGGGTGGTGGCTGCATCGTAGCCGTCGGCAACCGCCACCAGTCGCGAGAAGAAGCCGAGCCGCCGTGGCCGGACCGGCCGCGGATAGCCACTGAGATCGACCTTCATGTGATGCTCGTGTGCGGCGAGAATCGCCCGATAGGGCAGGTCCTCACCCTCGCGCATCTTGAAGAGTGTCATCGTTCCCAGCCAGGGATGCGCCTGCATCCGGCGCCACTCCAGGTCGTCGAGGGCGGTGATCTTGTTGAGGATGTCGAGGTCGATCCGTGACTTGCCGATATCATGGAGCAAGGCGGCCAGGCCGAGATCATACAGCTGCATCCGCTGCAATCCGAGCCGCCGACCAAGCGCGACGGAGAAGATGCAGACATTCACCGAATGCGTGAAGGTGTACTCGTCGTAGTCACGGAGGGTCGTGAGACCGGTGATCGACAGTTGGTTCTCGAGCACCTGGTCGACCAGCAGTTGGACGGCGCGCTTCAACCGACGCGTGTTGGGTGCCCGCCCCATGCGCACTCCCTGGACGACATCCCGTGCGGCAGAGACACCATGGGCATAGGTGCGCTTGGCACGGGCCAGCGCCTCGTCCTCCTCGTCATCGTTCGGGTCGTGGTCGCCGGTGACATCAATCTCCAGGGACACGATGTCCGCTTGCTGCATCCGCTGGCGCAGCACCTCGTAGGACTCGTCGGGCAGTTCGTCAGGGGGGAGCGACGAGATCGCCGAGAGGAATGCCTGCCATTCGCGCCGGCTCACCCCCTGGCCGATCCGGAGCACACCCACGCCGGCATCGCGCAGCATCGCCACGAATCCGCTGAAGGCGGCGAAGTTGTCGAGCCCCAGTCGCAGCCGGACCTCGTTGATGAAGATGAACTCGCCCGAGAGCTGGATGTCGACCTGCCCCTCGAGCGCCACCATGGCGGCCGACTGCGCCACGAGATCATCGAGCGCACGCTGCACTGCGGCGTTCTCAAGAGGATAGAGCTGGAGCGCCCGCCCGGCACCGTGGATGGCGAGCAGCAGGGTTCGTCCCGATTGACGAACCATCGATCCATCGTGGTGGGCCATGTTCATGGCTTCCAGTCCCGCAACACGGTGTTCGCGGCGGAGCGGACCACCGGCTCCTTGTCGCCGGTGAAGCGGTCGACGAGCATCCTTGCCTCGAAGGTGCGCAACCGGGCCAGGGCATAGATGGCACAGGCACGAAGTTCGGCGGGAGCGTTCCGACGGAAGAACCCCTTCGGCTCCAACAAGTCCTGCAGTCGGGGCAGCGTCTCCGCGCCGCCGACCTGGGCGTAGGCTTCAAAGAGGCCCCGGCGTTCGCTGCGCTCGAGCTCGATGTCATTGGGCTTGAACAGCAGGGTTTCGAGGCGCTCGCGAGCGCCACCACTGCCACCTCGAGCCAGGACCGCCGCCAACGTGGCCTGACGGACCGCCCGGTCGGCATCGATCAAGCCGTCCTCGAGCGCATCAATCGCCGTCGGCGTGCCGAGCTGCGCCAGGGACCGCACCGCCGCGTGACGGACCACCGGATCGCCCTCACGGAAGTGCCGCACCACCCTGGGCAGGAGTTGTTGCATCCGCAGCCGGGCCACCACGTCGAGGGCCGGCTCGATCGCCTCGGGCGGGCCGTCATCAAGGATGCCCGCGATCAGCTCCGGGTTGCCACGCGCGAGGTCGTCGATGCTCGCGCCCAGCACCTGACGGACGGTCGGGTCGAGGGAGCGGCCGAGGTGGGTGAGGATCGCCGGCAGCGCCGAGGGCTTGAGTTCGCGCAGCACGGCACCGACCTCCTCGTTCTTGCCCCTGGCCGCCCCGTCGTCGAGGGCGCGGAAGAGCTGCTCGAGAATGGCCGGCTCACTCAGTCGCTCCTCGAAGGAGAGCACCTGGGCGTGCAGCTGCTCGTCCAGCCCCGGCACCCGCGCGACGATGACCCGAAGCTCGCGAAGGATGTGCGCGACCGCTCCGAAGCCGCCGCTGGCCAGCTGCGTGGGCAGGACCTCCTCGAGCAGCCCGACCACCTCGCGGCGCACCTGGGCGTCGTCCACGATCTCGAGCACGTCGAGCAGGGCGTCGATGGCGGCCCCGCGAATGTCCCGGCGGTACTCATCCTCGATCTCGGAGCGGATGAACCGCACCTCCGCCTCGTCAAGGAAGTACGGCGTGGAATCGGCGTCATCGACTTCGGCCCCGCCCAGCGGGCCGTCCTCTGCCACCTCCGCCTCGGCCGTCCCTGGCGGGGCGTCGGCATCCCGCGTTCGCGATTCCTGGAGGAATTCGATCCCCTCCCCGAGGACCTCGATGAAGGCGTAGGAGATCAGCACGAACTCCTGCTCCCAGAGCAGCGTCAGCAGGTCATCCGAGGCGTCCTGTGCGAGGAGTTTCGCACGATTGACGACCTCGAGAAACCTGATGA
The DNA here is from genome assembly GCA_024640185.1 of Gemmatimonadota bacterium. Taxonomy (GTDB): domain Bacteria; phylum Gemmatimonadota; class Gemmatimonadetes; order Gemmatimonadales; family GWC2-71-9; genus Palsa-1233. The sequence continues at coordinate 3,162 of JAHEFN010000140.1, forward strand.
CCTCGTCGTGCTCGGCTCCCGGCAGGATGGACAGGCGCCGGAGTCCGTCCTGATAGAGTTGCGCCGCGAGGCTGTCGGAGTGCCCCGCTGATCCGCCACCAGTGACCGGGATCCCCTCCCAGGTGATGTCGTTCTCCCGGATTTCGAGAACGAGGTGCCCCGTCTCCGCCCACACCGGCGCGAAGGCCTCGGCCATCTGCTCGAGGGTCCGGCGATAGACGGGGTTGTTGGAGAGGTACATCTGGAGCGCACGCTGCCCCTTGCCCATCGCCCGAACCAGATCCTCGACGACGCGGACCTCCGACTCGGTGGGACCCGTTCCGACCGGTGCGCTCATCGCACCCTCGCCAACTCTGCGGCAACATGGGCGACGTCCTTGTCGCCGCGACCGCTGAGACAGAGGAGCAGCACAGCATCGGGAGCGAGGGTGCCCCGCTGGGCATCGATCCAGGCGATGGCGTGGGCGGTTTCCAGTGCCGGGATGATCCCTTCGAGCCGCGCGAACTGCTGGAACGCCTCGAGGGCCGCGGCATCGTCCACCGCGGCGTAGCGCACCCGGCCGGTATCGTGCAGCCAACTGTGTTCCGGCCCCACCCCGGGATAGTCGAGGCCCGCGGAGACGGAGTGGGCGGGGGCGACCTGGCCATCGGCATCCTGCAGGAGATAGCTGAGGGCGCCATGGAGAACCCCGGGCCGACCCGCCGTCAGCGTGGCCGCGTGGGCCCCGCTTGCAATCCCCCGCCCCTCCGCCTCGACCCCGACCAAGGCGACGTCGTCGTCGTGGAGGAAGCCGGCGAAGATCCCCATGGCGTTCGAGCCGCCGCCGACACACGCGACGACCGTGGATGGCAGGGCACCCGTTCGGGCCAGCACCTGCTCGCGGGCCTCGCGGCCGATCACCGATTGGAAGTCCCGCACCATTCGTGGATAGGGATCAGGGCCCACCACCGAGCCGATGATGTAGTGCGTGGAATGGACATTGGTGACCCAGTCACGCAGGGCCTCGTTTGTCGCGTCCTTCAGCGTCCGCGTCCCCGATTCGACGGGCACGACCGTGGCACCCAACAGTCGCATCCGGAAGACGTTCAATGCCTGCCTGGCAATGTCCTCGGCGCCCATGTAGACCACACACTCGAGCCCGAACCGCGCACAGATGGTCGCGGTGGCCACGCCATGCTGCCCGGCACCGGTCTCGGCGATGACGCGGCGCTTCCCCATCCGACGGGCCAGGATCGCCTGGCCGATCGTGTTGTTGATCTTGTGCGCCCCGGTGTGGTTCAGGTCCTCGCGCTTGAGCAGGACCCGCGCGCCGACCTGCTCGCTGAACCGGGGTGCCTCGGAGAGGGCCGAGGGCCGGCCCACCACGTCGACCAACAGGTCGTGATACTCGGTCCAGAAGGCCTGATCCGCTCGGACACTGTCATACAGCCCACGGAGTTCATCGAGCACGGCGATCAGGGTCTCCGGGACGTAGCACCCCCCATACGGTCCGAACCGACCATCCTCCATTCGGTCAACCGGGGGTGCGAACGTCACGGACAGCCTCCACGAAGTGTCTCAGGCGTGCAGGGTCCTTCACGCCCGGGGTCGATTCAACGCCTGAACTTACATCCACAAGGTCTGGGCTGACGAGGCGAATCGCTGCCCCGACCGTCTCCGGGGTGAGCCCCCCCGCCAGTCCGCAACGCCGGCCAACAAGGTGCCGCCGCGCCACACGCGCCAGGTCGTGATCGAGGGCCAGGCCGAGCCCCCCCGAGCGACCAGGCGTGTGGGGCTCGAGCAGGACGAGGTCGGCGTGGGTGCTGGCCTCGGCCACCTCCCGCTCCACCGCCTCTGGGGCGGTCAGGGCGGCGACCCGCCACACCTCGAGGCCCGCCACACGCAGGGCCTCCGCGAGTGCGGGCGTCGAGTCGCCGTGCAACTGCAAACCGCTGAGGCCGGTGGCGGCGGCCAGTGCCAGGTAGGCGGACGCGCTGCCGCCTGAGACCACCCCCAGCACCGGGACGCCTGCGGCGGCGGTCACGACCGCCCGAGCCTGACCCTGATCGACGACGCGCGGGCCCCAGGCAAACACCACCCCGATGCGGGACACACCGAGATGCGCCGCAAGGGCAGCATCCTCCGGACGGGTGACCCCACAGATCTTGATCTCAACGGCCACGGCGTGGCACCCCGGTCAAGGTGGCCGCGCGTGCTGCCGGATCGTGACTCCCCGCCAGCGCGCCGCCGATCAGGACCGCATCCGCCCCGGCCGCCGCCGCCATCACGACATCCTCGCGATCCGCCATGCCGCTCTCCGCCACCGCGATGACTGAACCGGGAATGGTCGCCAGCAGTGCGAGGGAGCCCGCGACATCGATCGAGAAGTCGTCGAGATCGCGCGCGTTGACGCCGATGATCGTGGCGCCGGCATCGAGGGCGCGGTCGAGCTCCTCGCGATTGTGGGTCTCCACCAGGGCCTCGAGGCCCCAGCGGGTCACCGCCGCCAGGAGCCGGAGCAGATCGGCTTGTGGAAGTGCCCGGACGATCAGGAGCACCGCCGAGGCTCCCGCGGCCCTCGCCTCGATGACCTGGACCTCATCGAGGATGAAATCCTTGCGCAGGAGCGGACACTCCACGGCGCCAGCCACCCGCTCGAGGTCACGGATCGATCCCCCGAAGTGAGGCTGCTCGGTCAGGACGGAAATCGCAGCGGCTCCCGCGGCGGCGTAACACTCCGCGAGTGCGATGGGGTCCAGTGCCTCATTGATGGCCCCGGCGCTGGGGCTCCTTCGCTTGACCTCGGCCACCAGCCCCACCCGGTCGCGCCTCAGGGCAGCCGCAAGCGATGCCCGTGGGACGCGGGTGTGCGCCGATTGCTCCAGTTCCGACCGGCGGAGCCGGACCGCCGGCAAGGCATGCCGGGTGGCGGCGAGGATCGTGTCGAGAACGGCCATCTTGCGGTTCGGTTTCCTTTCGGGTAGCTTCTCTTCGGGTTCTCTTCGCCATCTCGGAGGCCATGTGCCACTCACCCGGAAACAGCGCGAAATCCTCGATTTCCTTACTGCAACGATCGACCGACAGGGGTACGCACCCTCGTTCGAGGAGATTGCCGAGCAGTTCGGGTATCAATCACTGGCCACCGTTCACGAGCATCTCTCCAATCTGGAGCGGAAGGGGTACATCCGCCGCTCCTACAACGAGAGCCGGTCGATCGAGGTGCTGCCCCCTCGAGGTAGCATCGGCGCGACGGAGATCCCTCTTCTCGGGGCGGTGGCCGCCGGGATGCCCATCGAATCTGTCATGAGTGGCGAAGTCGTGGCGGTTCCCGATGCGATGCTGCCCCGCCGTGGAGCCAATTATGCGCTGCGGGTCCAGGGTCA
>JAHEFN010000141.1 GCA_024640185.1 Gemmatimonadota bacterium
CCCGTCGACGACGCCGAGCTGCACCCCCTGGATCCGGGCCTCGAACCGGAACTGGTACCCCCGGCGAGGCGAGGTGGCGAGTCCGAAGCCAGCCGCGACGATCGGCTTCGCGTTGCGCGAGCCATCCTCGGCGTAGATCGGGACGGCCACGTCCTCCTGGGTAGCCGGATCGGTGAAGAAGGCGGTGACCGACGTGGTGCTCCTCGGCACGAGGGCGAGTCCGAGCGAGGCACGAACGTAGGGCTGCACATCGCCCCGGGAATTCATCCGATAGATGACGCCCGCCGATGCGGAGACTGCCGATGCGGCGCGGTCCTTCTGGTCAAGTGCCGCACAGGCGGCCCGATTGAATCGCACCCCGCCGGTCAACAGGGTGCAGCGGTCTCGCGTCCCCAGCCCGAGATACCCGAGTTCACCGGTCCAGCCGAGGTTCGGACTCGGGTAGTAGTGCAGTTGGCCGTTGACGGCGATGTTCGATCGCATCGCCCGGTCGAGGCGGAACTGGTCGGTGATGTCTTCCGTGCCGTACAGCGGCTGACTGCTCACACTCCAGAGGTCGGCGCCGCCGATGTACCCGCCGTGGATGCCGACAACCAAGCGGGACTCGTCGCCAAGGGCTTGTGCTCCGAGCGGCAGCGCCCAGACCAGCGCCGTGAGACCGAGAAGCGAGCGGATCAACATCGACCACCCCGTGGGTTGGGTGTGAAGAAGGTCAGCAGGACCGAAGGCGCCCGGGGTCGAGGGCGGCGCCGACCTGCTCAGAAATCGAACCCGATCCCGGCCATCAGGGTCGGCGCGAACATGTACTGGCTCCGACGACCGGTCGGATTGACCGCGTTGGGGTTCTCCTCGGTACCCGGCTCATTCGCGGGCTCGAAGCTGTACGACGTGGGGTAGTTGAGCTTCCAGGAGAAACCTCGCGCCTCGAGCCGGAGGTAGGCCCGATTGCTCACGAAGAAGCGGGTGCCGACGTTGGGCGCGAAGTAGAACTTGGTGCCGAAGGTGTAGCCGCCGGCCGGGTCCTCGATCGTCTCGCCCTTGAGCATCCCGACGCCGATGCCGACGAAGGGTGCGACGCCGTGCCACGACTTGCCTCCGGTGAGGTTGAACTGGATGGTGAGTTCACCGCCGAGGAGGCTCTGGTCGACCTCCTCGCCAAAGCGGTTGGCGAGGGTGGCATTGGGGTCGAGCGGGGTCCGCACCGTCTGGGCGGTCCAGGCGGCGAAACCGAGGGCGAGGGTGCTCTTGGCACGAAGCAGGAGACGGATGCCCTCGATCGGTCCATCGCGTGGACCGACGGGAATCCCACCGCCGCTGCCGGAGATCGAGCCGACGAAGGCCTCCACCGCGGTGCCGATGCGGATCTCCCGGTAGGGTGAATCGCCCGGTGGATGGCCCACCTGCGCGGCGAGCGGGGCGGCAACGATCAGGGTCAGGGCTGGCAGGAGGCTACGGCGCACTCGGGTCATCCGGGAAGAAGGGTGCGGCCGGTCATCTCGGCCGGCTGCTCGAGTCCGAGCAGCTGCATGATGGTTGGGGCGACGTCCGAGAGGGCGCCACCCGCACGGAATCCGTGAAGATCGCTGCCGATCCCCAGGAAAGGAACGGGGTTGGTCGTGTGGGCGGTGTGTGGTCCGCCGGTGGCCGGATCGATCATCTGCTCCGCGTTGCCGTGGTCGGCGGTGACCAGGGTCCGGACGCCAAGCCGGTCGGCCGCGGCGAGGATCCGGCTGAGCGCGGTGTCGACGGTCTCGACGGCCCGGATCACCGCTGGCATCACCCCGGTGTGCCCCACCATGTCGGCGTTGGCGAAGTTGCAGAGGAAGAACTCGTGGTCGCCGCGCTCCATCGCCCGAATGAGGGTGTCGGTGATGCCGACGGCGCTCATCTCGGGGGCGAGGTCGTAGGTCGCCACCCGCTGTGATGGCACCAGTTCACGCTCCTCGCCTGGCCAGGGCACCTCGTTGCCACCGTTGAAGAAGTAGGTGACGTGTGGGTACTTCTCGGTCTCGGCGGTACGAAACTGGGAGCGACCTGCCGTGCTGAGTTCCTCGGCGAGGATGCGGGCCATCGAGAACGGGGCGAAGGCCTGGGGGAGCGGGAAGGTCTGGTCGTACTGGGTCATGGTGACGGCCGTGAGGTCGGGCCGGCGATCTCGGGCGAAGCCATCGAAGGTGTCGATCAGCAGGGCGGCCACGATCTGCCGCATCCGGTCGGAGCGGTAATTGAGGAAGAAGACGGCGTCGCCGTCGCCGAGCGTGGCCAAGGGGCCGCCACCCTCGGTCACCACGATCGGCTTGATGAACTCGTCGGTTTCGCCCCGGGCATAGGCGTCGGCAATGCCCTGGACCGGGTCGCTCACCGGCGTGCCGGTGCCGTGGACCAGCAGGTCGTAGGCGAGACGGGTTCGGTCCCATCGCCGGTCGCGGTCCATCGCGAAGTAGCGTCCCACGAGTGAGGCCAACTGGGCTCGTCCGCCGCCGTGTCGGCGGAGGGCGGCCTGCAGCCCAGCCACCACATCGGCGGCAGAGGTCGGGGGGGAGTCACGGCCATCGAGGAAGCCGTGGATGGCCATCTTGGGGACGTCCAGCGCCGCGAACGCGTCGAGGGCACCGAGCAGGTGGCTGTCGATGGCGTGGACGCCGCCCGGGCCGAGCAGCCCGATGAGATGCAGGGTCCCACCGCGCTCCCGGACGCCCCGGGCCAGCTCGATGAGCTCCGGAATCTGGCCGAAGGCACCCTGGTCGATACTCGTGTTGATGCGAACGAGATCCTGTGGGACCACGCGGCCGGCGCCGAGATTGAGGTGCCCTACCTCACTGTTCCCCATCTGGCCGGCGGGAAGCCCAACGGCGAGGCCGCTGGCATCGAGGAGGGTGCGGGGGGCCTTCGCCACGAGGCGATCCCAGACCGGGGTGCTGGCCATCGCGATCGCGTTGCCCGTCGTCTCGGTCCGCCATCCCCAGCCGTCGAGGACCAGCAAGATCACTGGTGCCGAGGGCCCGCTCGCGTTTGACATGCTCCTCCGTGACGTCTACACTCTCGCTTCGTGACCCTCATCGCTGAATCTAGTCCCCCGCGATCCCGCGTTGAAGACGGCTTCGCCGTTAAAGACGGCTTCGCCGCCCGACTTGGCTTCGTCGCGCGGTGCGCCCTGCTGGTGGTGCTCGCCGCGCCGCTGGCGGGACAGGGACCCGATCGTACGACCGACGATGCCAACTTCGTCAAGACACCCGGTGGGACGGTGTTGGGGCGGATCATGCGCGGTGCAGCAGTGACGTTCGGCGCCACCGATGGCGCCTGGCGCGAGGTCACCCTCGAGGGCTGGGTCACCACGGGCGCCGTGCGCGCTGACGCCCGGGACGGCTTCGATGTCTCGATCCGCACCGATGGCGGGGCTCCGATGCGGACCAACCCAGCCTCTGCCGCTCCGGTCCGGGCGATGGCCGGATTTGGGGCACTCTTCGACCGGCTCGAGGCCCGCAGCGGGTGGGTGCACCTGCGCCGAAAGGGGTGGATGCCCCTCGCGGCGACCCAAACGACCCCACAGCCCGCCGCGGCGGCCGCGGCCGCCCCCCCTCCGCCGAGTCCGGCACCGCTTCCCGACTCGGGCGAGGTGGCGGTGCAGGGAGGAGCGGTCTTCTCGGCGGTGGCCGGCGGCGCCCCGGTTGGGCAGCTCGAGGTCACCCGGCGGGTCGAGCTGCTCGAGCGACGGGATGGCTGGAACAGGGTCCAAATGGAGGTTTGGGTCCGCGATGCCCAGCTCCGCGGGGCCCCGAGCGGAGGGCCGATCACTGCGGCCGCGATCCTCGCCGACCCCGATCGGTACATCGGCGAGACGGTGGAGTGGTCGCTGCAGGTGCTCGCGGTGCAGCGAGCCGACGAGCTCCGCCCCGAACTTCCGCCAGGACAGCCCTACGTGCTGGCCCGTGGACCGCTCCCCGAAACCGGATTCGTCTATCTGGTCGTACGGGGGGAGCAGGTGGCCGAATTCAACGGGCTGTCACCACTGGCGGAGGTCCGGGTCCGCGCGACCGTGCGTGCCGGGCGGACCCGCTACTTGCCGACACCGGTCCTGGACTTGGTGCGGCGGCTGGATTGAGGAGAGGGAGCCGATGGAATCACATGTGAAGGATCGGATCGTTCGGCGACTGGATGAGCTGCCTGACGAGCGCGGCTACCAGATCCTGGACTACATCGAGTTCCTCGAGAGCAAGTATGCTGCGCGGACCAACCCCGACAATCTCTTCACCAAGCTGAGCGAGCGGGTCGAGGACACCATGCGGGCGGGGAAGCTCCCGGTCGAGGCGATCAGCGGCACGGTCTCCTTCCTCGGCTCGGCCAGCAAGGTGGTGCAGGGCCTCGCCTCGGCGGCCCAATCGGTGGTCGATGAGGCATCCAAGGTCGCCCGAGGGAGTGGCCAGGCCTCTCCCTCCAAGCCCGACGCCGCGACCGAGAAGAAGCCGGCCACCGAGCCCGGCCCGTCCAAGGGGGCGGGTTGATCGCGGCACGGTGCGTAGGGTAGGATTCATGATGTATCCACTTGCCTTCAGCGCGTCACGCCACGGCATCGGCGCATGAGTCGGGTCCGAATCGATCCCGGCCTGACGTTCGATGACGTCCTCCTGGTTCCCCGCCATTCGATCGTCCACCCTCGCGACGTGTCCACCCGGACACGCCTGACGCGGGGCATCGCACTCAACATCCCGCTCATCTCCGCCGCGATGGACACGGTCACCGAGGCCGGCATGGCGATCGCCATGGCTCGCGCCGGTGGTATCGGGGTGATCCACAAGAACATGACCGTGGATCGGCAGGCCGCCGAGGTCGACCGGGTCAAGCGGAGCGAGAGCGGGATGATCCTCAATCCGATCACCCTCGGCCCGGATCGCCCGGTCCGCGAGGCCGATGCGCTGATGCGGCGATTCCGGATCTCCGGCGTTCCGATCGTCGACGGCGATGGCCGGTTGATCGGCATCATCACCAACCGGGATCTCCAGTTCGAGAAGGACCTCGACCGATCGATCGCCGACGCGATGACCAAGACCGGGCTGGTCACGGCCCCGGTCGGCACCGGGCTCGATGAGGCCGAGGCAATCCTGGCGCGGCACCGGATCGAGAAGCTGCCGGTGGTCGACGGTGACGGGATCCTCAAGGGACTGATCACGGTCAAGGACATCTTCAAGCGTCGCGACCATCCCGATGCCAACAAGGACCAGCACGGTCGCTTGCGGGTCGCGGCGGCGGTCGGTTCGGGTGCCGAGGCTCGGATCCGGGCCCAGGCGTTGGTTGGGGCGGGCGTCGACCTGCTCATCGTCGATTCGGCCCACGGCCATTCGATCGGGGTTCTCGATACCGTCGCCGAGCTCCGGGAGGCGTTTCCCGATGTCCAGCTGGTGGCCGGCAACGTCGCCACCGAATCGGGTGCCAGGGCGCTGGTCGAGCGTGGCGTCGACGGGGTCAAGGTGGGGATCGGCCCCGGGTCGATCTGCACCACCCGCGTGGTCACCGGGATCGGCGTGCCGCAACTCACCGCGATTTTTGATGCGATCCGTGGCGCAGGCGACGTGCCGGTGATTGCCGATGGTGGGGTCAAGTACAGCGGCGACGTGGTCAAGGCCTTGGCGGCCGGTGCGGAGAGCGTGATGATGGGCTCGATGCTTGCCGGCACCGAGGAATCCCCGGGCGAGAGCATCCTTGCCGAGGGCCGCCGTTTCAAGTTGATCCGTGGAATGGGTTCGCTCTCGGCGATGCAGGATGGCAGTGCCGACCGCTACTTCCAGGACGGCGATGCGTCGGCGAGCAAGATGGTCCCCGAGGGGATCGAGGGGCGGGTCCCCTACAAGGGGCCAGTGGCCGACGTGCTCTTCCAGATGACGGGCGGGCTGCGCAGCGGGATGGGCTACTGCGGGGTCGCCACCCTGCAGGAGCTGCGAACCGATACGGAATTCATCAGGATCACCACCGCAGGGCTCCGGGAATCCCACCCCCACGATGTGACGATCACTCGCGAAGCTCCGAATTACAGCGTATAACCATGATTGACGGGATCCCGCCTCGGGGTCCTCTGCACTCGCGTTTTCAGTTCACTCTCCAAACTCCTGCCAGGACGTGATATGACGCGTCGCTCCACGATCGCGCGCCGACTCGGTGCCCTAGCGGCCACTGTCGCAGTGATGATGATGACCGCTGCCCCTCTGGTGGCCCAGGCGGAAGAGGCCGTCGGCCAGGGGCTGATGGACACCGCCGATCGGTACGTCGGCTACCTCGTTTCTGCCCTCAGCTTTGTCTTCTTCGCCGATGTGATGTTCTGGGACAATGCCTCGGCCGACAACGTCCAGCTGCCGCTGGTGGTGCTCTGGTTGGTGGTGGGATCGATCTTCCTCACCGTCAAGATGGGGTTCATCAACTTCCGGGGATTCAAGCATGCCTTGAATGTCGTCCGCGGGAAGTACTCCGATCCCAGCGATGCGGGTGAAGTCTCCCACTTCCAG
>JAHEFN010000142.1 GCA_024640185.1 Gemmatimonadota bacterium
ACCGCATCCGGGTCACCTCGCTCGCCACGGGGGCAGTGGCCGCCGATCGGGCGATCGTCCTCGCCGGGAGCGAGGTGTGGAGCGTGGTGCTCACCCGCGAGGGGGACGGCGAGCTCCGACTGGTGCCGATCCGGGAGAACTGACCGCTGCAGGAGGTCGGGTCCCTCCGTGTGGGTTGTCCCGGTGCGCTGGGATCCCTGGCATGCCCCGTTCCCTAGGGCGCCTCCACCGGGAGGTCGAGGCGACTCCCGGCGATGTTCGTCCAGATCGAGAACACGAACGGACGCGTCGCGGGCATGAAGTGGTCCCGGTCGGTGCTGCGGATCACCAGGCGGAGGCGATGCCCGGCCCGGAAGGTGTGCGAGCTCGGCAGCAACGCGATCGCGAGGTCCACCGACCCCGGCCCGGGCAGGGCCAGCATCTCCGCGCGGCCGAACCCATGATGCGCCTCGGGCACGGGGTCCCAGCTCGGTGCCGCGCTCACCTGCCGATGCGCCAGGTGGAGTTGCCCCTCGGTCACGGTGGCGCCCGTTCCGGCAGGATCCACGTCCTCCAGGTAGGCGAACACCGTCGCGTCGGGCGCACTCGCCGTGCCCGTCAGGTGCAGCACCGCCGTGCCGGTGACCGTCAGGTCTCGCTCCATCGGATCGGACAGGAAGGCCACCCACCCTGCCCCCTCGGGACCTGGTGGAAACGGGGGGTAGCGGACGGCTCCCCCCCCGAGGATGGTGTTCCAGCGCGATTGGCTGCCGGTTCCGAGGTGCACCGTGGAGTCGAACCGGATGGTCGCGCCACCGACCACCCTCCCCGCCTCACCCGGTGGGGCCAACTGCTGCACCGGCGGCAGGGTCGGGGAGAGTCGATGGTCGTCGATGAGTTGCAGTGCGACGCGCGTCGTTGCCACCGGCCACCGATCCGCCGACTTCCACTCGTCGCTGCCGGTGGTGAAGTACCAGACCGGCGCTTCCCGCTCGATGCCGGTCGCCATCCTGCGGACATGATGATCGAAGAAGCGCAGCAGCTCCTCGCCCTGCCTGAACTGCGAACGCACCGGGTCGCGACCGGGGTAGTACGCCCAGCCGCCGCCGTGGTTCCACGGCCCCATGATGAGTCGCGACCCCGGCGAGGGCTGCGCCAGGAACCGCGTGATTTGCGACCCCGAGAAGCCGTCGGCCCAGCCGCCGTAGCTGTAGATCGGGATGCGTCGAGTCAGGGTGTCATACAGCGCGTGTGGAGAGACCTCGTCGAGGGAGATTCCGTCGGCGCCCCGGTCGTCCCGCGCGACCATCACCTCGGCCTGTGGGAAGATGCTGGCGTTCCTGGCGTGCTCGGCGATCGCCTCGGCGAGGAGCCGCTGGCCGTCGGGGCCGTCCACCGGGCGGACCCCAGTGACCGGTCCTCCCGGCTGGTCGAAGGCGTTGGCGTCCATTTGGGAGACCAGGCTGGCCCACGCCTGGAAGAAGGGGCCGAGAAAGATCCCGCCCGGTCGGATCACGTCGGGGTAGAAATCGTAGATGGAGAAGAGCGGGGCCACCGCCTTGAGGGCGGGGTGGCCGACGGTACCCACGAGTTCGGCGGTGGTGCCGGGGTAGGAGATGCCGGTGGCGCCCGCCGTGCCGTCGGACCACGGCTGTGCCACGATCCAGTCGAGGATGTCCCAGCCGTCCCGGACCTCGGCGGGCGAGAACTCCACCGGCCGCCACCCGAACGATGCTCCGGTCCCACGCACATCGACGATCACCACGGCGTATCCGGCCTGCAGGAAGGTCATCAGGCCGAACGACGGACCGGCCGCCGCTTCTCTTGCCGGGTCGCGGAACTGCAGTCCGCGCCGGTAGCGGGTCTGATGGAGCATCGTGGCCACCGGGTGGTCGATGTCTGCGCCTTCGGGGAGATAGAGGTCGACCGCAAGCCGTACCCCGTCGCGCATCGGTACCAGGAGCGCCTGCCGGGTAAATGGTCTTGCCGCGCGCTGTGGGGCGGGGAGGGTGTCCCACCAGGCCCGGTCTTGCGCGTGCGAAGTGTCGGGCAGCGCGATGACCACCAGCAGTAGCAACCATCCACGCATGCGCGACACTCCGGGTATGGGCTTTGGGGAGAGACGACAGGTGATAGACGACAGGGCCCCGCACTCGGTTTCTGTCCTTCGCTCTCTTCCGCCACCTATCGTCGATCGTTGATCCTCGCCAGCATCCGCTCCAGTCGCTCGATGTCGTGCACGGTGACGGTGTACGAGCCGAACGACTCCTCGACGATCCCCCGAAACACGAACGGCCCCTGGTCGAAGAGTACATGGCTGCGCCGGGCATGGACATCGGGAAAGAGGACGCACTCGATGAGGCCCTCGCCGTCATCGAAGGTGGCGAACTGCATCGGTTCGTGCCTCGCGGTGTGCACCGGCTTGCCGGTGGTGTACATCCCGGCCATCAGCACCCGCCTGCCGACGTGGCGGTGCAGCTCGCCGCTCGGGGTGAGCCGGAAGCGGCGCAGTTCCCGGGCGTGCAGCGACATCGGGTGGGTGTCGGTGCAGAAGCCCAGCAACTGCCAGGCGTCCTGTCGCCGCCGTTCGGCGGGGTAGGGCCTGAGGCGGGGCACCGGGCGGGCGTCGTTGATGAGGGTCCCGCCGCCCGCCGCCCGCCGCCCGGTGGATGCCGGCGCGGTATCCGTCGCCCAGAGCAGCTGGGGGCGGTTCATCTCGCCACCGATCCCATCGCAGGCGCCGACCTTGATCAGCAGCCGCAGGTCGTCATGCCCCAGGGCGGTGCGCCGGCGGAGGTCGTCGAGGTCGCCGAATGGCCCGCCCTCCTGCCGTGCTGCCAGCAGCCGTGCCGCCCCGTCGCCGGTGAGTCCCTTGACGAACTGGAACCCGATCCGGAGCTCGTGATCCCGCCCGGTGCAGCGCCACTCGCTGGCGTTGACGTCGGGGGGCAGCACCGTGACCCCCATCCGCCGCGCCTCGGCCACGTAGGCGAACGACCGGTAGAAGCCGCCACCGTTGCTGAGCACCGCGGCGATGAACTCGGCCGGGTGGTTGGCCCGCAGGTAGGCGCTCTGCTGCGCCACCTGGATGTACGAGCACGAGTGTCCCTTGCAGAACGAGTACCCGGCGAACGAGAGGATCATCTCCCAGACCCGGGCGATGCTCGCCTTGTCGCGATCCCTGGCCCGGGCCCCCTTCACGAACTCGTCGAGGTAGGCCGCCAGGTGCTTCTCGGGCCGCTTCTTGGAGAGTGCCTTGCGGAGGCCGTCGGCGGTGGCCCAGTCGAGCCCGGCGAAGGCATGGGCGACGTTGACCACGTCCTCCTGGTATACCATCACCCCGAAGCTCTCCGCCAGGGTGTCACGGAGCGACGGGTGGAGCGGCTCATACGGTGCGCCGTGGAGCCGCTCGAGGTATTGGGTGATGAAGCGGTTCGACGCCGGCCGGATGATCGAGGTGTTGAGCACCAGCAGCTCGTAGCTCTCGGCTCGTGACTTGAGGTTGAGGAGCCGCGACGCCGGGGATTCGGTGTAGAAGACCCCCAGGGTCTGGCCGGTGCGGAACGCCTTCCGGGTGGCGGGGTCGCGGCCGGCCTCGTCGGAGGTGTAGTCGAGCTGCACCCCGGTGTTGGCATGGACCATGGCAATGGCATCGCGGATCACCGCCAGCGAGCGGTTGCCGAGCAGGTCGATCTTGACCAGGCCGGCGTCCTCGGCGCCGTCCTTCTCGAACTGGATCGCCGGGACGACCAGGTCGGGGGCATCGTCGAGCTGCTTGGCGGCCGGGACGATCGGCACCACGTCGGTGAGGGCGGTGGGGACGATCACCACCCCGCCCGGGTGCAGCGAGAGGTGGCGCGGGGTGCCCACCAAGGCCCCGGCCGCCGTGAGGATCGGGCGCCACCCCTGGGGCAGCGGGAAGTCGCGGAAATTGGGGTGCGAGGCGATCACCTCGTGGGGGTCGCCCTCGCCGTAGTAGGGCACCCGGCGGGTCACCTCGCGGATCTCGGCGGCCGGCCGACCGTGCACCTTGGCCACCTCGCGGAGCGCGCCGCGCAGCTTGAGGGTGTTGTGGTTGGAGACCATCGCGGCGCGTGGCCTGGGGTACTTCCGGAAGACCCACGCCAGGATCCGGTCGCGCTCATCCCACGGAAAGTCGAGGTCGATGTCGGGCGGGTCCTTGCGGGCCGGGTTGAGGAACCGCTCAAAGAGCAGCCCCGCCCCGAGCGGCTCGACGTGGGTGATCCCGAGGCAGTAGGAGACCACCGAGTTGGCCACCGAGCCGCGGCCGCAGTGGGTGGGGCCGTGCTGCACGATGTCGCGGACCACCAGGAAGTAGTCGGCGAAGCCCTTCATCCCGATGATGCCGAGCTCGTGCTCGAGGCGGTCGCGGGTGATCGGCGCCAGTGCGCCGTAGCGGCGCATTGCCCCCTCATAGGCCAGTGCGCGGAGCTTCTGCAGCGCGTCGTCGGCCTCGGCCATCCGCGGGGCGATGGTGCGGCCCACCGGAATCCGGTACTGGCACCGCTCGGCGATCACCCCGGCGGCGGCAAAGGCGTCGGGGGCGTCGGGGAAGTGTCGCTCGATCTCGAGCGCGGGACGGAGCCAGGCCTCCCGCGGGGCGAGTGGCGGCGGTTCCCCGTCCTCCGTCCTCCGTCCCCTGTCGTCCGACAGGGTGCCATTGCGGTGGATGGCATCGAGCAGCCGATGCCGGTTCCAGTCCTCGGCGTGGGCCATCACGACCCCCCCGGTGACCACCGCGGGGACTCCCAGTCGCCGGGCGGTGGCCAGCACCCGGTGTCGTTCGGGTCCCGCCACCAGCTCGGCGCAGATCCCGGCGGGCCCCGAGAGCTTGACCAAACGCTCGAGCAGGTCGGTGTCGCTGGTGAGGACGGTGAGGCCCTGGCGGTCCACCGCCAGCTGGGCCGAGAGGGCCAGGTCGGCCTCCCAGTGGATCGCGGTGATCGCCCGGCAGAGGGCGCCCCAGCCGCGGGCGTCCTCGGCGAGGACCACGGCCTGATGGTGCCTCGAGCGGAGGTGGGCGCCGAGGATCGGCCGGATCCCCGCCGCCTCGGCCACCCGCTGGAACTCCACCGCGCCACAGACATTGTTGGTGTCGGTGAGCGCCAGGGTCCGGAAGCCCCGTGCGGCGGCCGCCTCGACCAGCGCCTCCGGCGACGAGGTGCCGTGGCCGAAGGAGAACCAGGAGTGGACGTGGAGGTGGGTGAACATCGGAGACCCGAGAGCAGAGATCAGAGAACAGGGACCAGATGAGGGGCCAGGGGGACTCAGGGGATTGTCATCCCGAGCGAAGCGTGACAGGCCCAGACTCCCGGCAAGGCACCCTGAAGGAGTCCGAGACGAAGGTGCGGACACCGAAGATAACCCGAAGATCGGGCGCAGGCGAGGAGGATGGGGAATACCCGCGTCGGGGGCGGTGCTGATGACCGGATGGTGATGGCCGAGCGGCTCAGTCTCCGGCTCGTGCCGCCCTGATCCGCTCCATCACGGGGCAGTCGTCCCGGTGCGCCCCGGGGAGTCGCCCGATGCTCATCAGGAACTCGCCGACGATCTCGCCGCCCATGAACTTGAACTGCCCCTTCATCACCTTGACCCACTCGTCCTTGGTGAGCGTGCCTTGGGCGTCGAGCCATGCCGCGAACGAGCCATGGGCGTCAATCAGCTCCACCACGCGGCCGGCGTTGTGGATCGCCGCGTCGACCTTGAGCCGGTTGCGGATGATCCCGGCGTCGGCGAGCAACCGGGCGCGCTCGCTCTCGCCGTACCGTGCGACCACGTGCGGATCAAAGCCGTCGTAGGCACGCCTGAAGTTGTCGCGCTTCTTGAGGATGGTGAGCCATGAGAGGCCGGCCTGGTTGATCTCGAGCACCAGCAGCTCGAAGAGACGGGCGTCGTCACGAAGCGGGAAACCGTAGTCGCCGTCGTGATAGGGGCCATGAACAGGATGGCCGGCGGCGATGTCGCAGTAGTGGGTCATCGGTCGAGGGGCCTGGGTCAGGGGGAAGGGCCAATCTCCCAAGATGGCCTTGGTGCAACATCCGGCGACGTCTCGGAGCACGGAGTCTTGATCTTGGTGGGGACGTCGGGCTTGTCGGCTTTCCGGAAGAGGTCGTGGACAGTATCGTTGCTCACGATTGGACTTGTGGAAGGAGGTCCTCCTTGCAGGGCCAATAGATGTTGGACTGCATCGATGAGATCTTGTTATGCCGCCTCGAAGTCGTCATGAGAAGCCGCGTGCCCTCGCCGGCAGCCCGTTCCTCACCCAGATCGCCCTCCATGCCGACCGCGTCCAGACGGGCCAGTATCCCTTCGCCATCCCGGCCCTGCAAGACCTCGCTCTCGACCTCGACACGCCGGTGACCTTCCTGGTCGGCGAAAACGGGTCTGGCAAGTCCACCTTGATCGAGGCATTG
>JAHEFN010000143.1 GCA_024640185.1 Gemmatimonadota bacterium
GTCGTGCCGTCGGGAGCGAACACCGGCCCCGACGAGAGCGCCAGGCTCCCTGACTCGAGCACCTCGACCAGATCCGGACGCCACGAAAACGGTGCGGTGGAAGCCTCGAAGAGCGGTGCCCAGGCCGCACGCACCGCCTCGCGGCCGCGCAGCGGCTGGTTGCCGTCGAAGAAGATCGCCTCGGGATCGACGAAGGTGAGGAACCCCTCGAGATCGCGGTCGGCCATCGTCTTCGCGAAGGCGAGTTCGCGCGCCTCGACCTCGGCGGCGGGGCCGCCGGTGGCCGCCTGGGCCTCGGCGACCCCGGGAAGAAGGAGGACGACGACGGCGGCGGCTGACAACTGGCGCAGGGCGGACGACAGGTTCGACGGCACGGGCACCTCGCGAGGGAGGAGGACGGGATCGACCGGTCGCCGATCCCCGCGGCAGCTCAACGCAGTTTCCCTACGGAACCGCCACCGGGCGGTTGCACGCGCGACCCTCTCGCACGAGGGGTCCGCGATGCTCCGGCCCCGCCCGCGTGGCCCTTGGCGTGTCGAGGAGGGACCCGTGCCCCAGCCTACCCCCGCGGCTGGAATCCCGGCGCGTTGGCATCGAAGCTCCACATGAACGGCGGCTCCACCCCACAGGCCCGGGCAAAGGCATAGAGCTGGCCGCGATGGTGGGTGAATTCGTCGTTGAGGATCACCATCGCGAAGGTGCCGTCGATCTCCAGTCCCCACGGGTTGGCGACCGGCCCGGCGAGCTGGCCGTCGGTCACGCGGGCGATGGCCGCCTCGGCCCGGTCCCAGCAGTCGCGGGCAAAGGCGAGCACCTTCGCCTTGGTGTCGAGCCCGTCGGCGACGGCATCCTCGCCGGCCTCCCCCTGATCGATGGTCCCCGAGGCCACCCCCTCGGCGATGTCGCGGACGATGCTGCCGGAGGTGTGCACCACCAGCTGGGTCGGCGTGCGCATCCCCGCCACGGGGTGGGCACTGAACTGGTCGGCAGGGATCGCCTCGAGCAGGCGGAGATAGATGCCGTACTTGGCGCGGGCGTGATGCCACATCGGGTCGAGCCACTCCCTGGTCATGGCGATTGCTCCGTTGGGTTGGGGGGAATGCCGTGCCCCGCCATCATGCCGCGGGCGGGGGACGAACGCCAATCGGCGGGCCGCTGCCCGGCCCACCGATCGGGGGAGTTGTCCACATGGGGTGGCGGCAGTCGACCGATGGAGAGCGGGCGAGAAAACACCTCACACGGAGATGCCCAACTCCACACACCGCAAGATGTTCTCGATCTTTTCCACATCGGGAATGGGCTGGTGAGCGCGACGGAGTGCCCCCGCACGGCCACCCAGTGGTGTCATCCTGCGTCGGGCTTGCCCCTGGTCGAGAGCCCGAACGGCAGGTAGCCGGGGCACCAGGAGACGAAGCTGGTGACCACGAAGGCCACGGCGATCACGCCGAGGCCCGTCGCCAGCGTCCCGCCGATGCGCCCGGTGAAGTAGAGGGCCGCGATCACGGCGGCGACCACCAGGCGGAGGGTGCGGTCGAGGGTTCCCATGTTCGGTGTCATCTCTGGCTCCCGAGGTCGAAGGATGAAGGTGGACGGTACCGCCCGTGGGCCCTTCCCGGAAGGGTCCGCCGGGCAGCTGCTGGACTCCGACCGCCCCCTCAGGGACCCGGGAGGTACCGTGGCTCCCGAATCGGGCCCTCGTCGGAGAGCGCGGCCGAGAGCACCGGATCCCGAAGCACGTCGCTGAGGTCATGCTGGACGCGCCCCACCTCCACCCGCCGACTCACCAGCCGGATGCCGTGGGAGTAGTCGACGTGGACGCGGGTATGTCCCACCGTGAGCGGTTGCACCGGCACCCCGCTGGGAAGGTGCCAGCCATAGATCGCCACCCGGAAGGGCAACGAGTCGAGCAGGTGGGTGAGCACCACATCCTTCTTGTGGCCCGCGACGAGGGCGCCGAGCGGGGCCGCACTCGCCATCCGACGCCGCAGCACCGTGGCCATGTGATCGGCGAACACCGGCATGGTGATCATCGCGGCGCTTGGCGCGATCGAATCGGGGCCGGGACGCGCTCTGGCGTCGCGCCAGATGGCGTCCACCATCGGTGGGGTCGGCAGCGAGGTGTGGGTGAGGTCGGCGATCCGCTGCGCCATCTGGGGGGAGAGCGGCATCAGGAACCAGTCGTCGTCGGAACCGACGGCGAGGTAATCGGGGGCGGCCCAGAAGGTGACCGCCATCCGATCGCCGCCGACCGTCCGGAGCATTGCGACGGGGACCAGTCTTCGCAGCCACGAGGGCACGTTGCCGCTCGCCACCTCCGCGTACACCACCCGCTCCCGGGCCTCGAGGTCGAGGTCCCGGACCAGCGCCGCGACCGCTGCACCGCCGGGCGCGTCCCCGGGGCGCGGCGGGAGGGCGAGGGTCTGCGCGCTGAGCGGCGCGGCGAGAAGGAGCACCATGGCCCGCAGCCCCACCCAGCAGGACGTCCTCCCGGTCGTCACGGGTGGCATGCCCATCACCCGACTCACGGATGGTACTCCCAGCGCCACGGCATCGCCGTCTCACCGAGGATCGCCTCCGTCAGTTCGGGATAGATCGACTCCGCGCGGACGTCGTTCGCCAGCAACACCAGGCAGCGCTGCAGGCGTTCGAGGCAGATGACCATGTTGCCGGTCCACGGGTTGTGGCCCCCCTTGAACCACGCCGGACCGCTGGGATCCCGGAACGTGACCAGCCCCAATCCCGCGGCCAACTCGATGGCGGCGTTGCGGTCGTCCGTCACGGCGTCGAGCGTCGGAAATTGGTGCGCCGAGGTGATCGGATGCTGTGCCCGGACGAGTTCGACGCGCGACGCGGCGTTCAGGCCCTCGCCACGCACGATGCCGGCCCAGAGCCGGGCCTGATCGTCGATCGAGGTGTCCATCGAGCCGGCGGCGCTCACGCTGCTGCGGTCGTCGTGGGGCTCGAAGGCCCCGTCGATGCCATAGCCATCGGCGAGGTCAGCCGCGAAGTCGTCGCGCCAGGTCATGCTGGTGCGGGTCATCCCGAACCGATCGAAGACCCGCGCCTGCATCTCCCGACCGACGTCGAGGCCCAACCCCTCCTCGAGCAGCAGTTGGAGGATGTAGAACCCCTCACCAGAGTACCCATAGCGGGTCCCGGGGTCGGCATGGAATCGGAGCCGCCCGTCGTCCTCGAGCCAGCGAAAGTTGGCGAAGCCGGAGGTGTGGGTGAGGAGGATCCGCGGCGTGAGCGCCCGCCAGCGGTCATCACCCCGTAGGTCATGGTAGTCGTCGTACTCCGGCAGGGGCTTGGGCAACAGGGTGGCGACCGAGGCATCGAGGTCGACCCGTCCCTCGTCGACCAGCTGGAGCATCATGTAGGCGAAGGCCGTCTTGGTGAGTGAGGCCCCGTACATGACGGTGTGGGTGGTGAGCGGGAGGCCGCGCGCGAGGTTTCGCATCCCGTAGGCCGCCACGTGGCGGATCGTGCCGCCGTCGATCACCGCCAGGGCCAGCCCCTGCACCTGCGCCCGATCCATGAGCCGTCGGGCGGTGGCATCGATCTCGTCCGGCGGCGGCACCCGGTGCCCACCCTGCCCCGTCGCGCCGGCGACGGGAACCAGGAGGCCGACCAGGACCACCGGAAGGATGGTGGCCAGGGTCATCGTGGGCAGTGAGCGCATGGCAACCCCACCGGGCCGATCCCCAGCTACCGGCTCCCCTTGCTGTGGCTGCCACCCTTCTGTGAGGAGACCGTCACCGTGAACGGGCCGTTGCCCCGAACAACCCACTTGACCCGCTCGATCCCCCGACCGGAGATGTTGCGGAGCTCGAGCCGGGCCGGGTTGCGCTCCTGCTCGACCGACTCGCCGGTCCGGTCGTCGATGATCCGGTAGCCGGACACCACCGTGCCCCCGGTCAGGGTGACCATGTCGGGCGGCGAGATCTTGAACTGCAGGTCCTGCGCGGTGTGGGTCGGTACGATCCGCCGGTTGGCAATGATGGCAGTGACCTCGGTGAGCCCGTTGCCGATCGGGCGGGTGGCGACGGAGTCGACCTCGACCTTGGGCAGGTGCCAGGCCTGGAACATCGTGAAGGCCATGTTCCGGTGGGCCTCGGCTTGCAGCAGGAAGCCCGGCTCGGCGCGCCCGAAGGTCTTCTTGAAGCCACCCACCTCGATGTCGCCGTACTGGGGGTGCTTGAACGGCTTCCAGTCGACGAAGGCGTCGCCGAAGAGCAGCAGCCGGTCGAACTCGTGGGAATCGCTGTTGTAGCGGTTGTCGTTCCGCTCGGCGGTCTCGAAGAACTTGAACGAGGTCCACAGCTCGTTGGAGAAGGTCACGATGCCGCGGGCGCCGTAGAACCAGTCCAGTTCGCCCCCCCAGACGGTGTAGAGGTCCTTCCACACGACCATGTAGCGGTAGCCCGGCAGGATCCGCTCGCCGACCCGGCCCAGCTCGTCGAAGACCCGCACATCCTGGCCCTGGAACTCGTCCTGCGGCACGCCGGGCCCGCGGAGGATCATCCCGCCGTTGTTGTGGTAGCTCTGCGCGCCGGCGATGTTCGGGTGGGCCTGCACGAAGGCCACCACGTTCTGCGTCTCGGGGAGCGAGGTCGGGTACCGGTCAGCCCCGCCCTGGACGTAGTTCGGCTGCCAGCGCCACGGCCAGTTCCGGTTGGGATCGTAGCCGCCGACCCCGTCCTCGTTGACGTTGCCGTCGCCGTCGTTGTCGATCCCCTCGTTGCCGAGCATCTCCCATTCGCTCGGCTGGCCCGGCAGCGCCCGGACCATCATCCGCGGTTCCTCGGGGGAGACGTTCCAGCCGCCGTACGGCGAGCGGCGGCGCATCTGGGTGACGTTGCCGTCGCCATCGATGTCGTCGTAGGTGTCCTCGTCGACCAGCCCGTCGCCGTCGTTGTCGCGCGGTGCCTTGCCGGTCCGGGGACTCGAGGCGGTGTTGGGCTGCCGCAGGTAGTCCTCGCGGCCGTCGGGGTTGATCGTCGGGACGATGTAGAAGGTCCGCTCCGCCAGCAACGAGTCGATCCAGGGGTTCTGCCCCTTCATCTCGCAGAGGTACCAGGCGGTGTAGAGCGCGAACTCGGTGCCCTGGATCTCGTTGGAGTGGATATTGCCGTCGATGTACATCGCCGGCTTCCGGTCGGCATCGCCGGTGGTGAAGTCGCTCACCGTGATGAGCCACATCTCGCGCCCCTCGTGGCTCTTGCCGATCGAGGAGAGCCTGCAACTCTCGGGGTGGGCGGCCTGCAACCGTCGGCCGATCTCGCCGATGGCGGCGTGGTCATAGAAGCGGTCCCACATCACCATCACCTTGGGATCCCGGGGGGAACCCGCGGCGGCGAGGCTTCCCAGCGTCTGCTGGGCGGGGAGCGGCGTGGCCAGCACGGCCAGCGCGGCGAATCCTGCGATCGTCAGTGTGCGCATGGTCGGCCTCACCGGAGCGTGATGGTCTGAGTGGCGGACCCGGTCACCGGCGAACCGGCGGTGAGGGTCACAATGCTGCCGGCGCGGGCGGCGACGGTCCAGGTGACGGTGGTCGAGCGCCCGCCGCCATCGATCGCCCCGAGCAGCTGCACCGCCTCACCGGAGAGCAGCGTGGCATCCCCGAGGGTGAGGTCGAGCCGCACCCGTCGGGGCTCCCGGAGCCGGGCGGCCACCGCGGTGTGGGTCGGCAGCGCGCCGAGGTTGGCCACCTCGACCTCGATGCGGTAGACCCCGTCGCCGACCCGGGTCGCCCGACCCGCGCGGAGGGCGATCCGCGGCAGCATCCCGGCCAACTCGGCGATGAAGCGCGACTGCCGTGCCAGGGTCGAATCGTGCTCGGCGCCGGCCGGAGGGTTCATCAGCACCCCCGGCTTCCAGCCTCCCACCTCGGCGGCCCGACGCTCGTCGCCCCCGACCGTCGCCGCGGTCCAGGGCACGTAGGCATCGACCCCCTGGGCATCGAACCACTTGAGGGCATTGCGGTCGTCGGCCAGCGGGTCGTTGCCGCCTGCCGAGCCAGTCCCGCGGGTGGCGCCCTTGGTGGTGTCCTTCGGTGCCTCCGGCACCCACCAGCCCCGGGAGCCGACGGCCCAGCGCCCGAAGTGGTAGTAGGCCCACGAGAGGACGTCACCACCCAGCGCGGCCCCAGCGGGTCCCTTGTCGAGACCGGTGGTCGCCTTGAAGCGGCGGGAGAGGTCGGCGAAGGTGGCCTGGTCGGCCCGCATGATCGAGTTGAGCGGTCCGCCGGCAGAAGTGCCCTCCTGGGCCCTGGTGCCGTCCTCGCGCATGATCCCCTGGTTGGGTCGGTTGGTCCACGGCGTCATCAGGTTGTCCTGCGGCCCGACCACGTAGACCGCCGCGATCTCGTCGTGGGCGAAGACGAACTCCGCCAGCGCACGCGCCTCCGGGGA
>JAHEFN010000144.1 GCA_024640185.1 Gemmatimonadota bacterium
CTCGTAGGCAAAGGTCTCCAGGACGGCGACGTCGATCGCCTCTGGCCCGGTGAAGGGGATGGTGCGGCCCTCGGCTTCGGCCATGGGAGACTCCTCGGAGAACGGAGAACGGAGAACGGAGAACAAAGAACAGAGAACAGCTGCGATACCGTCGTCCGCCAAATCTACTCCTCGTCTCTCGGCTTCGGTGGCTTGACCAGTCGACCAGGTCCCACGGCTCCGAAGCCGAACTTCGCCCGCACCCGGTCGACGGCCTTGGCGACCCGGGCGCCGTGATCGTCGCCGAGCGCCTCGAAGAGGTCGGTCTCGATCGCCGGCACCAGGTTGGTGGTGCCGACCCCGAGGAGCCGGATCGCCTGGCCGCGCTGCCGAGCCTCCCGATGGGCGGTGGCGAGGAGCCGCCGTGCCGCAGCGAGGATCGGTCCGTCGAGCGCAGACGCCGGCTTGAGGGGTGCCTGTCTGGTGATGGTCCGAAAGTCCGCGTGCCGCAGCTTGAGGACCACCGACCCGGCCCGCAATTCCGCGTCGCGCAACTGGCCCGCAACCCGGGAGGTGAGCAGCAGCAGGACGCGGTCGAGCTCGTCCGGGTCGCTGACGGCGTCGAAGAAGGTGGTCTCGCGGGAGACGGACTTGGCCTTGGTTCGCCCCCGGACCCGCCCGCTACCCTCTCCGCGTGCTCGACGAGCCAGCCAGCCCGCGTCCTCGCGACCGACGAGTCGTGCCAGTTCGGTGGGGGACAGGGCCTGGACGTGGTGGACGTCGACGAGGCCGTGGCCGGCCAGCCGGGCGGCACTTTTCGGTCCGATTCCCGGGATGGCCTTCAGCGGCAGTCCCGCCATGAAGCCGGCCTCCCACCCACCACGCACCTCACAGACCCCGCGCGGCTTGCCGACATCGGAACAGATCTTGGCCACCATGCGATTGGGTCCGATGCCGATCGAGCAGTCGAGACCGGTCTCGGCCTTGACCGCGTGGCGGAGGGCGGTGGCATGGTCGAGGAGGGAGACCGGGTGGATCAGGTCGGTCCCGGTCATGTCGAGGTACCCCTCGTCGAGTCCGGTCATCACGACCTGCGGGGCGAAGCGCTCGAGGACCGCGGCGACGGCGTGACTTGCCGCTCGGTAGTTGGCGAACTCTCCGGTGATGAAGGTCGCATCGGGGCACCGGCGCACCGCTTCGGCGATCGGCATCGCGCTGCGAACCCCAAAGGCGCGCGCGCCGTAGCTTGCCGACTGCACGACGCCGCGTGAGTCACGACGGCCGCCGACGACCAGCAGGTCGATCTCCTGCAGGCTCGGGTCGTGCTGGCGGCAGACCTCGACAAAGAAGGCATCGAGGTCGACGTGCATGATGCGGATCGACAGGGTGACCGTCCGGGGAGGATGAGTACCCCTAGATTCTATCCCATCACCCCTTCGGGAGCCGCCCATGCGGATCGGATTTGTTGGACTGGGCGCCATCGGGATGCCGATGGCGGCACGTGTGGCCGAAGGTGGCCACGATCTGGTGGTCTGGAATCGGACCACCACGCGCTCGGATGCGTTGGCGGCGTCCCACCCCGCCATCCACGTGGCCGCCACTCCACGCGAGCTGGCGGTCGGCGTCGAGGCGGTGATCACCTGCCTCTCAACCAGCGCCGACCTCGAGGCGGTCCTCGCGGGGGACGAGGGCCTGCTCGCCGGGATGCCGGAGGGTGCCTTGCTGGTTGACTGCACCTCGGGTGACCCCACGGCCTCACGCCGCATCGCGGCCCAACTGGCCGGGCGAGGGATCGGTTTCGCCGATGCGCCGGTCAGCGGTGGACCGCCGCTGGCCCGGACCGGAGAGTTGACGGTGATGCTCGGCGGCCGTGACGTCGATGTGGTCCGGGCCCGGGAGGTCGTCGCCCCGTTCGCGGGAACGGTCATCCATCTCGGCGAGGCGGGAGCTGCCCACGCGATGAAATCGGTGAGCAACTCCCTGCTGGCGGTCAACATCCTCGCACTGGCCGAGGGCCTGGTGGCGCTGGCCAAGGCGGGTGTCGCCCCGCGGGACGCCGTCGATGTCATCAATGCCTCGAGCGGCCGGTCCTTCGTCAGCGAGGTCCTGGTCCCCCAGCGGGTCCTCACCGGGAGCTATCCACCGCTCTTTCGGTTGGCGTTGCTTGAGAAGGACATCGGCATTGCCCACGAGCTGGCCCTGACCGCCGAGACCGCCGACCCGCTGCTGGCCCACGCCCGCGAGATGTACCGGAGGCTCAGGGCCGAGTTGGGGGAGGAGGCGGACTACATGGAGCCCATTCGGGCCGCTGAGCAGGCCGCCGGGGTGGAACTCCGCGGATGACGGTCCCCGAACGTGCCACGGCGCCAGTCCTGGTCCTGATCGCCGTCCAGGATCTGGTCAACCTCGGCTCCTGCATTCGGGTGGCGAAGAACTTCGGGATCACCGAGATCCGCCTGGTCCGGCCCGAGTGCCCACTCGACCCCGTCCGGCTCGAGGGGATCGCCCACCACGCCGGTGATGTGATCGCCGCGCTCCAGGTCTTCGATGACCTCGAGGAGGCCGTCGCCGACCTGACCTACCTGCAGGCGCTTACCGGTCGTGAGCGGACCGCCAAGCGGACGATGTTGCGACCCCGCGAGGGGGCGGCCGAGTTGTTCTCCCGCGGCACCGTCGGCCGCGTGGGGATTCTCGCTGGCCGGGAGGACCACGGGCTCCAGAATGAGGAGCTCGATCGCTGCGATGCCTTGGTGACCATCTCCGCCAATCCAGCCTACACCTCGCTCAACCTCGCCCAGGCCACCGGGATCTACTGTTACGAGACCTGGCTCAGCCGGGGGGGCGATGGCATCCCCTTCAAGCCCCCTCGCCACGAGGCACCGCCAGCGCCGCACGCCGAGCTGCAGGCGCTGTTCGTCGACTGGGAGGCCTCGCTCCGGGGGATCGAGTTCTTCAAGAAGCGGGAGCCCGAGTTGGTGATGCGGGGCTTCCGGGAGATCATCTTTCGGGCTGACCTCGATGCCCGTGAGGTGGGCCTGATCCGGGCCATTGGACTCGAGATTGGGCATTTCCTCCGTCGGAAGGGGATCCTGCCCCCCCGCCCACCCCGGGGCCGTGGTTGAACCAACCTCGCGGCTCCCTTACTTTTTGGCCCTGCAGGCGGAGTCACGGCCACGGCTCCCCCCCACCCACCGTCGGGTAGCGACGGTGTCCGCGGGCACACATTCGGATCCTCATCGGCGGGACTGATCTATGGACAAGCGGTTCCTCGTCGGCAGCTTGGCGGCGGCAGCTATCGCGGTGGCGGGATTCACCGTGGTCTCTCCATCCGATGCGCAGCAGCCGAGCGCCGGGCCGGCCGCCCTGACGCCGGCCGACAGCTCGTCGCTCAAGGGCCCCCGGCAGCCGATCTTTTTCCGACACGACATCCACGCTGGTCAGGCCAAGATGGACTGCCAGTACTGCCACACCTCGGTGGCGGTGTCGTCGGAGCCGGGTATCCCCAGCATGCAGACCTGCATGGGGTGCCACGCCCAGCTGATTCCCGGCACGACGGACAGCCATCGTGCCGAGATCCAGAAGGTGAAGGACGCCTGGACCGCCGGAACGCCGATCGAATGGGTTCGGATCCACAACGTGGCGCGCCACGTTCGCTTCCCCCACATGCGCCACATCAAGGTGCTCGGTGACAACGCCTGTGCCACCTGCCACGGCAACGTCTCGCGGATGTCGCAGGTCTATCAGGTGAACAACGTCAACAACATGGGCTGGTGCATCAATTGTCATCTCGAGCGGAATGTCACGCGCGACTGCACCGCGTGTCACTACTGATATGACGACCAGACCCCCTGAAACAGGAGCCGCCGTGTCCGAGCCGACGCCGGGCGTGGACCGCCGCCAGTTCCTCAAGGTGCTGGGCGTGTCGGGGGCCGGAGCTGCGACGCTCAGCGGCTGCTCGACCGACCGGATCGCCAAGCTGGTGCCCTACATGGTGCAGTCGGAGCAGCAGGTGCCCGGCGTGGCCACCAGCTACGCCTCGACGTGCACCGAGTGCTCCAGTGGCTGCGGCCTGCATGTCACGACCCGGGAAGCGCGAGCGATCAAGCTCGAGGGCAACCCGGAACACCCCACCAACGCCGGCCGACTCTGCAGCCGCGGCCAGGCCGGACTGCAGGCCCTCTACAATCCCGACCGGATTGGCGCCCCGATGGCCCGCAACGCCTCGGGTGGCTTCGACGAGATCACCTGGGACGACGCCATCGCCCGTTTGGCGGAGAAGATGGGAGCGGCCAACGGCCGGGTGACGGCGATCAACGGCTATGGCCCATCGACCTTCAGCACCATGCTCGCCGAGATGGTGGCCGCGATGGGTGGTCAGGCGGTCAACTGGCAGGCCTTCGGCCGGGAGGCGGAACGGAGCGCCAACTTCCGGACCTGGGGGCGCTACGAGCTGCCCGCCTACGACTTCGCTGCGGCCGACTACATCGTCTCCTTCGGGGCCGACTTCCTGGAGACCTGGGGCGACACCATGGCCCAGCAGCGCGGCTTTGCCGCCTCGCATGGCTTCCATGATGGCGTGATGGCGAGGCACCTCTACGTCGGCCCCCGCATGAACCTGACGGGTGCCAATGCCGATGAATGGCTGGATGTGCCGGCCGGCACCGAGGCGCAGGTTGCCCTCTGCTTCGCCCGGGCCGCCGCCGAGCATCACGGCCATGCCATCGCCGCGGAGCTGTCGGCCTACACCGTGGCGGCGGTCGCCGAGGCGACCGGCGTCGATCCGGTGCGACTGGGTCACTTGGCCGAGGAGTTCGCGGCGGCCCAGTCCCCACTCGCGGTCGCCGGCGGGATCGCTGGCCAGCACCGTGGTGCCCTCGAGCTCTGTCAGGCCGTCAACCTCGCCAACGTGGTGGCGGGGAGCCTCGGCACCACGGTGCACTTCGGCGAAGGCCCATCAGCGGGCAACGACTACGGCACCATCGGGGACTCCTTCGGGGCGATGGGCCGTGGCGAGATCGCGCTGGTGCTGGTCCACGAGGCCAACCCGCTCTACGCGCTGCCCAAGTCCGGCGGATTTGCCGAGGCGTTCAGCCGGGTTGCCTACAAGGTGTCGACCGCGAATGTGCTGGATGAGACCGCGGCGGCCTGCGACCTGATCCTCCCCAATCTCCACGCCCTTGAGCGTTGGGACGACCTCCGGCCGCGTCCAGGTGTCGCCGGGCTGATGCAGCCGGTGATGGAGCCGGTGCGACCCGGGATGCACACCGGTGACGTCTTGTTGGGGGCGGCCCGGTTGGCGGGCGGTGCACTGGCGGCCTTCGATGCGACCGACTTCGAGACGCACCTCAAGGCCGAGTGGACCGCCGAGGCGGCCCGCCGAGGCGCCGGCGATGCGGCGACCTTCTGGCGCGAGTCGCTGCAGCACGGCGGCCGGTACGACGCCGTTCAGGGCACGGCACCCTCGCTGACGGCGACGGCCACCCAGTTCGTGGCCACGATGGCCGCACCGGCGTTCGACGGCGATGGCGAGTTCGTCTTCCTCCCCTACGCATCGACGCTGTATCACGACGGCCGCGGTGCCAACAAGCCCTGGCTGCTCGAGAATCCCGATCCGGTCACCAAGATCACCTGGCAGTCCTGGGTCGAACTCCATCCCGACACCGCCCGCGAGGTCGATGTTCGCGAGGGCGAGATCGTCGAACTCAGCTCGCCCCACGGCACCATCCGGGCCCAGGTGTACGTCTACCCCGGGATCCGGCCCGACACCCTCGGGATGCCGCTGGGGCTGGGGCACACGGCCTATGGACGGTATGCCAAGGACCGGGGCGTCAATGCCCTCGACCTCCTCGGCGCGGCCGACGGTCAGGGCTTCCTCCCCTATGTCGCCACCACGGTGTCGATCACCAAGACGCGCGACTACCGGCAGGTGTCCAAGACCGAGGGCAACCCACGCCAGCTCGGTCGCGGGATCATCGAGGCGATGCCACTGGCGCATGCGGCCGAGGGGATGACCCCCAAGCAGTCGATGACCGCCGCCGGGCATCCTCCGCACGAGGTCAACACCGCCCGGGAGCTCGAGGCGATCGACGGGTGGTACGAGGCACAGAAGGAGTTGTGGAAGCTCGGCAACTACGCCGATGAGGCGACGCCCAAGTGGGGCATGGCGGTCGATCTCTCCCGGTGCACCGGCTGTTCGGCGTGTGTCACCGCCTGCTATGCGGAGAACAACATTGCGACCGTCGGTGAGGACGAGGTCCTCCGCGGCCGCGAGATGAGCTGGATGCGGATTGAACGGTACTGGGAGGGCGGCGAGGACGGTGAGCCGCTCGAGGCCCGCTTCGCACCGGTGATGTGCCAGCACTGCGACAACGCGCCGTGT
>JAHEFN010000145.1 GCA_024640185.1 Gemmatimonadota bacterium
TGCCATCTCTACACCTCCGACATCCGGGTCGTGGCCGTCGAGGGCGCCCCCTACCTGATCGAGAACAAGCACTTCCGCCGGACCGCCCATCGAGACCTCCCCACCGAGGTCCGCGAGACCGAGACCTTCGAGCTCCATGGGGTGATGTTCGAGACGGCGGCGCTCCGGGCGATCGACATCCCCCGGATGACGATCCGGGAACACATCGACATCTCGATGCAGATGCGCGCCATGGGGCGGATCCAGGTGGTCGATCCACGCTCGATCGTCGAGTTCGACAACCTCGGTACCCGGGCGGCGCTCCATGACCTGCGATACTTCAATCACCGCTGGAATGCCGCGATCATGCGCGAGTCCAGTGAGCGCTTCTTGAGGCGCTGGGGCTATCGCTTCTACTCCGAGCAGTCGATGTACAACTGGGCCGTGCGTCGGCGGCTCTTCCTGGTCCTGCACCACTTTCACTGCCCGATGTCGGTCGCCAACAAGCTGGCCAACGCGTACCAGAAGGTCTTCCTGCCGTCGTGGGAGCCGCTCGCCGACCCCACCGGGGCGTCGGAGCACTTCTATTCCACGTTGGAGGGCGGCCTGCCGGTGCGCCGGGATCGGGAGGCGGCCTCAGCCGTGTGACCAGTTGTCGGGATCGTCTCGGTCGTCGGGCGAGCGGCCCAACACATCCCCGTCGGCCGTCACGCCGAGTCCGAGGACGGTGCGGTTGGCATAGGCGAAGTAGGCCGTCACCTGGTTGACCTCCAGGATCTCGCCATCGTCGGCGCCGGCGGCGCGCAGGGCGAGCAGGTCCTCGGCGGTCAGTTCCGCCGGCACGGTCGTCAACAGCTCGGCATAGCGGAGCAGCGCCAGCTCCTTTCCCGCAAAGGCCCGCTCCGGCGCATCCGCCGTGAGCGCCGACACGATGGCCCGCGATCGGGCCGGATCGCCGAGCAGGCGGCCGAGGCCAGCCGCGTGGTGCGCCACGCAGTAGTCGCAGCGGTTGAGGTGTGAGACCCGGATGCCCACCGCCTCGAGGAACCACCTCGGCAACGTGTTGCCCGGATGGTGGAGGACGTTCTTGTAGAGGGTCATGTGTCCGGTCAGGGTATGCGGCCGGAGGGCGTGCGCCTTGAGGATGTTGTCGATGGTGCCGTCGGGCGCCCGGACGCGCTGGTACACGGCCCGCAGAGGCCCCCGTGCGTCGGCCAACTCGATCACCTCGATCCAGGTCATGGTCGCTCCCAGGTGGAGCCCCAACGTCGCCCCGGCGTGGCGGGAGGTCAATCGGGGCGGGGTGCCCTCCGTCGGCCCGGGGCGGTAGTTTGTGGCATGGCATCGCCGTCTGGGTGCCGATCCCTCGACATTCCTTCAGGAGTTCACCCGCGATGCCGCGATCCTTCGCGTTCCTCTGCTGTGGCCTGACCCTCGCCCTCGCCGTCCAGCCCGTGGTGGCCCAGGAGCAACCGATCGCCTTCATCGGCGCACGGGTGATCCCGGTCGCCGGCCCCGAGCTGCCCAATGGCACCGTCGTGATCCACCAAGGGAAGGTGATGGCGGTCGGCGCCTCCGGTTCGGTGACGATTCCCGATGGTGCCGAGCGCCGGGACGTCACCGGCCTGGTGCTGATGCCTGGCCTGGTCGACAGCCACTCTCACGTCGGCGGCGTCGCCGGTGCCGATGGCACGTCGCCGATCCAGGGTGACGTGCGGGCCATGGATGCCATCGATGTCCGCGCGGCCTCCATCGACAAGGCACGGGCCGGCGGGATCACGACGGTCAACGTCATGCCGGGGTCGGGCCACCTGATGAGCGGGCAGACGGCCTACCTCAAGTTGCGTGATGGCCGCACGATCGATGACCTGCTGCTCTGCACCGAGGGGGCAGATCCGATCTGCGGTGGGATGAAGATGGCCAACGGCACCAACTCGCAGCGGGCGGCACCGTTCCCGGGCACCCGGGGCAAGTCGGCGGCGCTGGTACGCGAGGTCTTCGTCAAGGCGCAGGAATACCGGGCCAAGGTGACGGCCGCGGGTGGCGATGCCGCCAAGTTGCCGCCCCGCGACCTCGAGCTCGAGGCGATCGGGGAGGTGCTCGACGGGCGCCGTGTGGTGCACCACCACACCCACCGTCACGACGACATCCTGACCGTGCTCCGCCTGCGCGAGGAGTTCGGTTTCCGGTTGGTGCTGCACCACATCAGTGAGGGGTGGAAGGTCGCCGACGAGATCGCCGCCGCCGGTGTCGCCTCGTCGGTGATCGTGATCGACGCCCCGGGTGGCAAGCTCGAAGCGATTGACCTGTCGTTCGAGACCGGCAAGGCGGTCGACGAAGCCGGTGGTTTGGTCGGCTTTCACACCGATGATGGCATCACCGATTCACGGTTCTTCCTGCGCTCGGCGGCCCTCGCCGTGCGGGCCGGCATGGACCGGCAGCAGGCGATCGAGGCGGTCACCATCGCCAACGCCCGGATGCTCGACCTCGGGGACCGGGTGGGGACCCTCGCCGTGGGCAGGGATGCCGACCTGATCGTGCTGAGTGGTGATCCCTTCTCCGTCCGTACCCTGGTGTTGGAGACCTGGGTGGAGGGCGCCCGGCTCTTCGATCGCAGTCGGCCCGATGATCGGCTGATTGCCGAAGGGGGTTGGGGTGCGGGAGATGACGCCGCGATGCACGTCCACGCCGACCTCGAGGGCCACGACTGATGCGCAACCGAATCCTTCTTGCTGCCCTGCTCATCCTGCCCGCAACGCTCTCGGCCCAGATGGTCGTCACCGCCGACACCCTGTGGACCATGACCGGACCGCCGATCGCCGATGCCGTGGTGGTGATCGGCCCGGGGGGCAGGATCATCGCGATCGGTCCCCGTGAGGGCACCCCGATCCCACGCGACGCCACGGTCCGTCACGCGCAGCATGTGACTCCCGGGTTCATCGATGCCCACACCGTCGTCGGACTGGCAGGCTACCTGAACCAGCCCCATGACCAGGACCAGTTGGAGACCAGCGACCCGATCCAACCGGAGCTTCGTGCGGTCGATGCCTACAACGCACGCGAGGCCCTCGTCGATTGGCAGCGGCGGTTCGGGACCACCACCATGCACACCGGACACGGTCCCGGCGCGCTGGCGAGTGGCCAGACGATGCTGGTCAAGACGAGGGGAGAGAGCGTTGCCGAGGCGGTGATGGTCCCGGCGGTCGCGGTGGCGATGACCCTGGGTCCCGACGTTTCGGCCAACTTCAGTGGCAAGTCGCCGGGGACCCGGTCGAAGGGTATCGCAATGCTTCGCGCGACGTTCATCGCCGCGCGGGAGTACGCCGCCAAGCGAGCGGCCGAGCCGGGCACCCCAAGGAACCTCCGCCTCGAGGCCATGGCATCCGTCCTGAACGGCGATCTGGCGGCACTCATCACCGCCAATACCGTGGTGGACATCCTCGGCGCCCTTCGGCTACAGGCCGAGTTCGGCTTCCGGCTCATCCTCGACGGCGCGGCGGAGAGTCATCAGGTCGCCGACCGGATCGCCGCCGCCGGTGTGCCGGTCATCCTCCACCCGACCATGGCCCGCCATGGCGGGGTGATGAAGAACGCCGCCTTCACCACCCTGCGCACCCTCCACGATGCGGGGGTGAGGGTGGCCCTGCAGAGTGGCCATGAGGGGTATGTGCCCAAGACCCGGTTGCCACTCTTCGAGGCCGCCGTGGCCACGGCCTTCGGCAGTTCCCGCCAGGAGGCATTGGCGGCGATCACCATCGACGCCGCACGGGTGCTCGGCATCGAGGGCAGGGTCGGCTCGTTGGCGGTGGGGATGGACGGCGACCTGGTGCTCTTCGATGGCGACCCAACCGAGTATC
Organism: Gemmatimonadota bacterium; assembly: GCA_024640185.1. Taxonomy (GTDB): domain Bacteria; phylum Gemmatimonadota; class Gemmatimonadetes; order Gemmatimonadales; family GWC2-71-9; genus Palsa-1233. The sequence goes on from JAHEFN010000145.1 coordinate 3,837, forward strand.
TCAGCCATGTCTGTGCCGTACTCATCGAGGGAGTGCTGGTGAGCGACGGCTGCCACTGAGTGACCCACGGGTGACCTGCGGCGCTCGGCGCAGGTCTCCCATTGCTATCTTGATCGTTCGATCCCCCTTTTGGAGAGTGTTGCCTATGCGGGTCAGCGTCTCGCGTGTCATCCCGTTTGCCGTGGTGCTGGTTGCGGCCTGTGGTGGACCTGCCACCCCGCCCGGTACCGGGGGCGGCAACCCGTCGGTCGGGACGATTGCCCTCTCGCAGGCGTCCCTCGACTTCAGTGCGCTGGGTCGGACGGCCACCCTGACCGCCACCGTGCTGGACAATGCCGGCAATGCGATGAGTGGCACGACGGTGACGTGGTCCCACAAGACGAGCGGGGTGGCGACGGTGAGCAGCAGCGGCCTCGTGACCGCGGTGGGCAACGGCGTGGACACCGTCGTGGCGAGCGTCGGCTCCGTCACCGCCCAGGCCATCGTCACGGTGAGCCAGGTCGCGGCTGCGGTCAGGGTCTCCGCCAGTCAGCTGGGTCTCTCGCTGCTTGGTGCGACCCTGCAACTCTCCGGACAGGTGCTCGATGGCAACAACCGGGCGATCGCTGGCGCGTCGCTCGACTGGACCTCCTCCGTCCCCTCGGTGTTGCCGGTGGATGCCCAGGGGGTGGTCACCGCGGCGGCGATCGGTGTCTCACAGATCACGGCCACGAGCGGTGGGTTGTCTGACCAAGTCGTCATGCAGGTCGTCATCAGCGGCCCGGTGGGTCCGGCGATTGTCGGTGGCACCGTGCCCTGCGCCGGTGGGACGGCTGCGGGCTTCCCGTGCAGTGGGCTCGACTTGCTCGCCTACCTGCCCAATGCGGCGCTCGGCGCGGGGCCCAACACCCCCCTCAACGACATCTGGGGCTGGACCGATCCCGCCGGTGGCCGCGACTACGTGATCGTCGGTCGTGAGGACGGGGTCGCCTTTGTCGACGTCACCGACCCGGGAACGCCACGGTACCTCGGCTTCCTGCGCATCACCCCCGGCGCCAGTCCGAATGCCTGGCACGACGTGAAGGTCTACCAGAATCATGCCTTCATCGTCGCCGACGGGGCGGCCCAGCACGGCATGCAGGTCTTCGACCTCACCCAGTTGCGCAACCCGCCACCGGCCCCGCGGACCTTCACCGCGACGACCGTCTATACCCGTGTTGCCAGCGCGCACAACATCGTGATCAATGAGGCGACCGGCTTCGCCTACATCACCGGCGCCTCGTCCGGCGGGACCACCTGTGGTGGTGGCCTGCACATGGTCAACATCCAGAACCCCGTCGCCCCGACCTTCGCCGGGTGCTTCGCCCACGCGGGGACCGGGCGGAGCGGCACCGGGTACACCCACGATGCCCAGTGCGTCGTCTACCAGGGTCCGGATGCCACCTATCAGGGTCGCGAGATCTGCTTCAACTCCAACGAGACCCACGTCAGCATCGCCGATGTGACGAACAAGAATGCCCCCGTCGCCATCACCAAGGTCAACTATCCCAACGCGTCGTACACTCATCAGGGGTGGCTCTCCGAAGACCAGGCCTTCCTCTTCGTGAACGACGAGCTCGACGACTTTGCCACGGTGGGAACCCGGACCCTGGTCTGGGATGTCAGTGACCTCGATGACCCGATCCTGGTCAAGCAGTACATCGGCCCGACCGGGGCCACCGACCACAACAACTATGTGGTCGGCAACCGGCTCTTCGCCTCCAACTACCAGTTCGGGATCCGGGTCCTCGACGTCGCCACGCCGTCTGACCCGAGCCAGCTGGGCTACTTCGACACCGCCCCGGGGTACGCCAACAGCTCCGGCTACGGTGGCTCGTGGAGCAACTACCCGTTCTTCGCCAGCGGCATCGTGGTGGTGACCAGCCGGGAAGAAGGGTTGTTCATCCTGCGACTGCAGTAGGAGGGGCAGGCGACCGCCCGCTCCGGCGGGCGCCGCTCAACCCCGGAGGGTGCTCCGTCGTATCAGGGGTGCCCCCTGCACCGCGAGGTAGGAACAATGTTCTATCGTTCCGTGGCTTCCGCCATGGCCTTGGTACTCCTGCCGGCCACGCTGGCGGCCCAGACCCCTTCTGCAGCACTTCAGGCGGCGTATTCCGGGAGCTGGAGCTACGATAGCACCCAGAGTGACGCGCCGGTGACGCCCAACATCGCCGTCGAACCCCAGCGCGGCGATCCCGCCGCGGCCGTCAATGGCGCGCCGACACGGGCCGGGGGCGGTGGGGGGAGCGGGCGTCGCGGTGGGGGCGGAGGCGCGGGTAGCGCCCCACCCCCGAGCGCCGGCCTGGGCCAGCGGGGCGGCGGCGGGGCAGGGATGCGCAATCGCTATGTGCGCGAACTGCTCGCCCAACTCAACACCCCCGCGACGATGGTGCTGACGGCTGGCGCCGACGAGATCGCGATCGCCACGGTTGACGGCACCGTCGTGACCTGGACGCCGGACGGCAAGAAGCGCCAGAAGGCGATGCTCGATGGCTC
>JAHEFN010000146.1:0-5755 GCA_024640185.1 Gemmatimonadota bacterium
CAGGATGTTGGCGACGCCGCCGAGCATCACGAGGGAGGCGAGGATCGTCATGGCGCGGTGCTGTCGGCGTGGGTGGCGAGGAAGTCGAGCATGATCGCTCGCACGGTCGAGGCCTGTTCCATGTGTGGCAGGTGGCCGGCCGAGTCGATCGGCTCGTATCGCAGCGCGGGGATCGCGTCGCGGACGACGGTGGAGAACGCGATCGGCACCGTCCGGTCCTGCCGTCCCCAGAGGAGCAGGACCGGGACGCCGGTCTGCCCCACGGCGGAGTACAGCGCCGGGTAGTCGGTCGCGGTATCGGCGACGATCGTCCTGAGCAGGGCACGGCCGAAGCCCCTGTAGCGCATTTGGGTTCGGTACTGCTCGACCCAGGTCGGGTGAAGTTCGGGGTGGAGGAAGTCCGAGAGCTGCCGGTCGGCCATGCCGGGCACCACCGTTGTCTGCCAGAGCCAGTGGCCAATGAGCGGCAGGGTGAGCATGGTCGGCACGGAACTCTTCTCGGACCGCGCGACGGGGTCAACGAGGGTCAGGGTGCGGACCCGCTCGGGGTGACCGGCGGTGAAGTGCGCCGTGACGAAGCCGCCGTACGAGAGGCCCATCAGGTCGACCGGCCCCTGGACGCCGAGGGAGTCGAGCAGTTCGCCGAGTTGGCGGTCGGTGAGGGCGCCGTCGTACTTGGTGTCGGGGCGGTCCGACCAGCCACGGCCGTAGGTGTCGTAGCGGATCACCCGGTACCCCGCCGCGGTGAGGCCGACGGCCGTCGAGTCCCAGATGTACGACGGCACCGAGAAGCCGTGCACCAGGACCACCGTGCGGCCCGAGTCGGGCCCGGCGATGTCGTAGTGGGTGATCCCCGGTGAGAGGGCGACGAACTGCCCCGGCGCCCCGGCGCGTGCCGCGTCATCGAGGGTGGCCTTTTCGGGGCTCCTCCACCGGCCGTAGCCCCAGAGGCCGACCACGAGGAGGACGAGGGCACCGACGAAGGCCCGGAAGACTCGACGCATCAGGGGAGGTCCCGGCGAAGGGGGATCCGTTCAGGCACTGTGGCGCTTCCACGCGTCCAGCGCGACCGCCCCGAGCATGAAGGCGAGCACGGTCAGGGCGATCGTCAGCCCCTGACCGCCGCGCCACTCCAGGAAGAGGTAGAGCACGCCCGAGGTGACGAGGGCGATGCCGATCTTGGCGCCGATCGCGCGGGGGCGACCCGCGGTCACGGTGCCTGCTTCCGGCGTTGGCCGATGCGGATGATGGCCGTGGTCGCGAAGATCGCGGTGATCAGGATGGCCTCGGTCCGGTTGCCACCGTCGGCATCGAGCCAGAGGTAGAGGCCCGCGGCCAGGAGCAGCACCAAGACCACATCGGTTCGGGCGGCTGGGGACATTGACGGGCTCCTGGGTGGGGGTGATCCCTGAACCTACGGAAAAGGGCCGGTCGGCGTCAGGGTACCGACACGCATCCGCGAGCCCGGGGTCAGTCTGGGAGCCGCGCCGGCGGCGCGGCACGCGCCGCGGCCAACGCCGCGTCGGTGCAGGGGCGGTGTTCGCTGGTGGCGGGCCCGAGTGGTGGGGGTGTCACCGTGCTGTCCACGGTGCCGTCGGTGCGGAGCAGGAAATCGAACCGCAGCTGTCCGGAGCCGTCGGCCTGTGTCGTGGTGTGACGATTTCCCCGCAGGCTCAGGTAGAGCCCGTCATCGGTCCACGGCCCGACCCAAGGGGAAAACTCCGAGCGGATCGTGGTCGGCCGGTCGGCACGCCACAGCCGGGTCACCGCGAGCGAGTTGGTGTCGCATTGATAGATGGCGCCGGCCTCGGCGAGGACCAGCGAGCGCCCTCCGTCGGGAAAGGTGCTGAGCCCCGTCGGCGGGCGTCGCCAGGTGGCCTTCACCGCCACCGCAGTGAACCCGCCGATGGGGGTGAAGGCCTGGCCGGTGACCTCCAGGTCGAGTTGCGGTGGCCCGTGGGTGCACGCCGCGAGCGCAAGGAGGAGCAGGGATGGGCGCATCCCCTACAGTATCCCCGACAAGGCCTGATGTACCTGCCTCGCCTTGGCCCGGTTGCCTCCGCTCCAATCGATGACCACGTCGGGGGCGAAGCCCTCGATCTCGTTCCGGCCGTCGGCGCGGTAGCGGGCGCAGTCGGGGGCCCAGACCGTCAGGTCGAGGTGCTCGAGGTAGCGGGGGATCCCGCCCGCGATGAAGCCGCAACCGGCTCCCATGGTCCGTTCACCGAGCAGGGTCGCGGCGCCGTTGGCCTGGAGGAGCGAGACGAAGTGCTCCGAGGCCGAGGCGGTGTTGCCGTCGATCACCACGAACAGCGGCCCGGTCCAGGCCCCCTCTTCGAAGGTGGCGTCGAGTGGTTCAAAGACCGTGGCCCGGGCGGGGACGTCAGCCAGTGACCCCGGCGGGAGGTACTCCACCGCCCCGCACGCCGGGCCGAACACCAACGGGGTGCAACCGGGTCGGGCGCCGGCCTCCCGGAAGAGCGGCCTCACATCGCACGGAGCATTCACGGCGTCCAGCCGGGCGGCCACCGCACCGCCGGCCGCCTCCAGGATGCCGCGGCTGGCCTCGGAGATCCCCGAGTCGGCGAGCAGGGTGCGCAGGGAGGTGACCTCGCGCTCGAGCAGTGCGGCGTGATGGGGGTGGCGGACCACGCCGATCGGCGGGCACGCGAGAAGCGGTGGGGCGAAGATCCGGGGCGCCACGGCGGCCCAGTCGCTGCCGCCGCCGTTGCCGGTGATGTCGACCACCACGGCAGCGACGCCGGCGTCGCGGAGCGCGGTGGCACCCTCGGCGAGGTAGCCGAGCAACCGGGTCATCACCCGCTTGCGGAACGCCCACTGGCAGGAGCCGTCACACGATCCGTCGAGGTCGGCCGCGAAGGCCGGCCAGAGCGGTGCCGCGACCTCCGGGTAGCGGTCGTCGCCGAACTGGGCGATCCGCACCACGCCCACCGTCCGCTCCCCGACGGTGAAGGTGCCCCACGCGAATGGGTTCTCCTGCGAGGGCGAGATCCGGGTGAAGCCCGGCAGCTTGTCGAAGCCGATGGTGAAGTCGTGGCCGCGGCTGTCGAAGCCCATGGCGTCGAGGGCCCCATCGGCCTCGGTGCCGGCGGCGATGCCCGGATCGGGAGCGCCGGCCTGGGCCGGGCGCCGGCCGTCGCCCTTCTCGGTGTGGAAGTGCGGATCCTCGAAGGCGGCGACAAAGCGGGAGACCACCTTGCGGGCTGCGCGACGACTCCGCGCCTCGCCCAGGGCGGCCCGGGTCTCAAGGTAGAGCGTGTGAGTGTCGAGTCCCCGCTCGTCGTGAATCCACTGGAGGTTGGCGTGGGCCGCGGAGAGGTGGTCAACCATCTGGTCGAAGTCCTCCTGCCACGCTTCGCGCTCCGCCGGGGTCGCGGGGGCACAGCCGGCGAGCAGCAACAACAGGGGCAACACGCAGCGTGGCATCGGCGGCCTCGGCTCGGTGAGGGTGGGAATGAGCCAGACGTACGGCAGGTGCCACCCAAGGTTTCATTGTGGCACGCGGCCCGGAGGCGCCCCCCGTTCAGCCAAGTCTCTTCGCCATCCGGACGAATCCCGCCGTGCAGCCATCCGGAAGCGGGTGGCGGATCTTCTCGAGGATGGCATACCCCTGGCGCCGATAGAACGGCACGCCGGGGAGGGTCGACATCAACTCGGCATGCGTGAACCCGGCGGCTCGCGCGGCATCCTCACAGTGGATGAGGAGCAGACGTCCGAGCCCCCGCCTGGCGGCGGTGGGGTGGACGAAGAAGGCGCGGATCCGGGCCGGTTCGTTGGCCGGATCGAGCCGCGGATCGGCACCGTCCTTGGTCTGGTCGCCGCCAAAGAGTGTCCGCCGCGCGCTCCAGCCGCCGCAGGCCAGCAGCGTATCGCCGTCCTCAACCACGAAGTAGCTCCGGTCGTGGAGCAGTTGGCTGTCCACTCCGAAGAGATGGGTGATGAGCGACACGGTCTCTTCGGGAGTGTAGAAGCCACGACTCAGCTCGGTGGCCGAGGCTCGGATCAGCGCATTGAGTGCAGGGATCTCCCCGGGCTCGGCCGGTCGGATGGTGACCACGGGCCTACGTCGCGGGCCGCGGTCGGTCGGTGACCACCGGCAGGAATGCCGCCCAGGGTCCGATCACTCGCCGGGCGTTGGCGCCGGTTCCCCGGCGCGCCACGCGAGCCAGGTCGCGACGGCCATCATGACCAGGCTCGGCCAGAAGGTGAACATCGCGAGGATGCCGAGCCCGACCGGATTGGGGTTCGGGTCGTCGGTCCACCCGATGCGGCTGGCCGCGATGTTGAGGAGCAGCGGACCGGTTCCCACCACGAAGAACAGCAGGCCCAGCCGAAAGAGGGGGCGCCGGACGGTGCGACCAACGAGGCTCATGGAGTCCTCTGGGTGAATGAAGTGCGCCTGCGCGACGTCTCAAAGGTACTGCGAGATTGGCCGGTGTGGAGCCGGGGTGTCGAGCGGTCCGGGCGCCCCAAACTGACAGCGGCCCATCCACGCGATCTCAGGTGATGAAGCACTCCATCCCCCGCGAGGTGATGACGACCCAGCCCTGTGGTTGTTGCTCCAACCGCACGCCGCAGCCCTCGGCGAATCCGCCGCGCGTGCTGTCGCAGCTGGCGATGACGCTGACCATGGCGGTGTCGTGATCGAAGACTGGACCCCCGATCCCGAGGACCATGCCGGCGGTGGAGTTGGCCCGGGTGCCCACCCAGGAGCAGTGGACCGCCTGGCCAGCCTCCCGGAGCGGCAATCCCCACTCGACGGCGAGCCGTGCCACGATCGCCGACGCGGTCGTGTCTGGAGGCGTGGTCTCGGGACAGTGACCGACAAAGAAGGCACACCGTGAGGAGAGCCGGGGTTCGACCATCGTCGGCTTCCCATTGTTTGGGCTGAACGACCCAACCGCCAGGCGGAGCACGGCGAGGGAATCCTCGGTGGTCTGGGCATGGAGCGGCCCGGTGCCCAGGGCAACGGCCAGCAGGCACACGGCGACCCCGAGCGGTCGGCCCAGGAACATGCGATCACGATCGGTCATGGTGTGGCTCCGATGCGGCGGTTTGGCGTGCCGCGGCACTGGCACGCAGGATCCGGATGCCGCCCGACAGGACGAGCAGGCCGATCCCGGCTCCCGCGATGAGGTCCCAGAGCGGCGTCGACGTGACGGCCACCAACACGCCGCTGGCGATCACTGCCAGGTTGGCGAGCACGTCGTTCTGGGAGAAGATGTAGCTCGCGCGCATGTGGACGCCCTCGTCCCGGTGCCGGGCGATGGCCCGGAGGCAGATGGCATTGGCCACCAAGGCCAGGGCAGCCACGGCGATCATGTACGTGGGGTGGGGGGTGCTGCCGACGAGGAATCGCCGGGCGACCTCGAGCAGGGCCACGGCGCCCAAGGTGAGCTGGAAGATCCCCGAGAGGGCAGCCGTGCGGATCCGTCCCCCGGCGGTGCTGAAGACCGCCACCAGCGAGAGCCCATAGACGAAGGCGTCGGCCAGCATGTCGAGGGAGTCGGCGATCAGCCCGGCCGATTCGGCGAACCACCCAGCCCCGAACTCCGCGACGAACATCGCGGCGTTGATGCCGAGCACGAGGCGAAGGGTGCGGGCCTGCAGGGCGGCGGTCATGGTCCCCCAATTCTACCCCACGTCCCGGTGATCCGGGGCCTATCTTTCGCCATGACCGAGCACCCCGACCTCACCCCGGACCTCCTCGAGGAACTGGCCGCGATCCTCCGCG
>JAHEFN010000146.1:5765-6307 GCA_024640185.1 Gemmatimonadota bacterium
CTGGCCCACCTCGCCGACGAGGGCACGGTGGAGCTCGACCAGTCGGCGGTGGGTCGGGTCTCGCGGATGGACGCCCTGATGAACCAGGGCATTGCCGAGGCGAGCGACCGGCGGGCGGTGACCGACCTCCGCGATGCGATCGACGCCCTCGCCCGGATCGAGGACCGCACCTACGGCTTCTGCACCGGTTGCCGGGAGCCGATCCCGGTGGCCCGCCTCGAGGCGATGCCCGAGACCCGCCACTGCGCCCACTGCGGCTAGGGGTTGAGCCGCTCCACCAGCCAATCCGCCATCATCCCCAGCACCGCCGGATCGACCCGGTTGCTCGTGAGCAGGTTGTAGCCGCTGGGCAGTCCGCTCGGGTCGGGGATGAAGAGGTGGTTGAGCCCGGGGAAGACGTGCATCGTGACGTCATCATTGCCGCCGCTCCGGATCGCCTCGGCCAGCGCCGGTGCCTGCTCGGGGGTGACCTGGCGGTCGGTGCCGCCGTGGAGGATGAGGACCGGGGTCCGCACCTGCCGAGCGGCGACCAGCGGATCGTA
>JAHEFN010000147.1 GCA_024640185.1 Gemmatimonadota bacterium
GGTGGTTACGCGGCGGTCTTCAAGGCCCGCGACCTGGTGCTTGAGCGCGAGGTGGCGATCAAGGTCTTCGATGCGGCGGCCGCCGGACTCGCCCCCGAAGCCGGGCTCGATCAATGCCTCGCCGAGGCCCGGTTGGTGGCCACCATTGAGCACCCTCACATCGTGCCGCTCTTCGAGGTCGGCTGCGAGGCGGGGCTGGTCTTCCTGGTGATGCGGCTCTTCCCCGACGGCTCGCTTGGCCGGTTGCTCGAGCGTGAGCAGCAGTTGCCGCCGGCACGGATCGCCGAGCTCGGCGCCACCGTGGCCGACGCACTCGCCACGGCCCACAAGCGCGGGGTGATCCACCTCGACATCAAGCCCGACAACATCCTGCTCGACGCCGAGGGTCGCGCCGCGGTGACCGACTTCGGGATTGCCCAGGTGGTCGGGGCCACCGGTGACGGCAGTGTCTCCGCCGGCACGCCGCACTACATGAGCCCGGAGCATGTCGCGGGCGACAGACTCGACGGTCGCGCCGATGTCTACGCACTGGGGGTGGTGCTCTACGAGGCGGCGAGCGGCCGGACCCCGATCAGCGGGAAGACCGCCGCGCAGGTGATGGCCAACCAGGTGCGCCAAGAGGTGCCGCCACTGGCCAAGGTGGTCGATGGCTTCCCGACCGCGCTCTCGGCCGTCATCGACCGGGCGCTCGCCAAGGACCCCGAACAGCGCTGGCCCGGCGTCGCCGAGATGGCGGCGGCATGCAAGGCGTTGGTGGGTTCCGACCAACTGCTGCCGCCCGCCGCACTCGCCAAGCGGGCGCGCCGGCGCTGGTACAAGCGGGTTGCGGTCGGCTGTGCGGTGGTGTCTCTCACCGTTGTGGCGGTGATTTGGGCGGGGGTGTCGCTCTTCAAGCTGATGACCGGTGGACCACCCGCTGCCGTCGATGCCTTCGCCCCGGCGATCCCGCCGGTGATGATTGATTCGGTGCGGTCACTCGGCCTGCTCGAGGAGGGCGACGCTGCGGTCTACATCTTCGTGCCAGCCGACGGTGGCATGGCCGACGCGACGGTGGTGGGCGGCAGCCACCTCAGTCGGGTCTACCGCGGCGCGGTGACGCGCTGGCAGCTCAACGCCGACGATGACTACCACATGTCGCTGCGCAACGGCGACGGGTTCTTCATCATCGACGCCGCCGACGGCAGCAGGAGCGACACCCTGTATCACGGGTTGGAGGGCAAGGAGCTCACCAACCTCCGCCTCGCGATGGTGCGGGTATTCCGGGAGCGGGCCGCGGACTCCACCGGCTCCTGAGGTCGTGGCGACTCCGACCAGACCGCCCAACCGATCGCGCCCCGCTCCGGGTCGTCGGTGCCTTACCGATCACCGTGTTCTCTCGTACCTTCAGACGATTCCTCCGCCACCCGACGGCCCGGGCTCGTTGCCGACAGCGATGTCGGCACCGCGCACTCCACGCCGTCCTCAGCTCGACCTGGAGCCTCTCATGGCGCATCGCCGTTCCCTTCGCACCCTGATCCTCGCCCTCGGCCTCTTTCTGCCCCTCCAGGATGCGATGGGCCAGGACGTGCCGCGACTGCTCCGCGATCCGGGGCTCAGCGCCACCCAGATTTGCTTCTCGTTCGCGGGCGACATCTGGCTGGTCGCGCGGAGCGGGGGCAACGCGCGGCGGCTGACCGCGAGCGGCGACAATGCGATGCGCTGTCGCTTCTCGCCCGACGGGAACCGGGTCGCCTACACCGCGACACGAGAGAACAACACCGACGTCTACGTCGTGTCGGTGACCGGCGGCACCCCGACCCGGCTCACCTGGCACCCGACCCAGGACGTGTCGATTGGCTGGACGCCCGACGGCAAGGTGCTCTACGCCTCGATGCGCGAGAACGAGATCTACATGGGGCTGCCGTTCCGGATGTACACCCAGGGGGTCAACGAGGTCGCGCCCACCGCGGTGGCTCTGCCGCGGAGCGGTCTCGCGGCCTCGTACTCACCCGACGGACAGCGGTTGGCCTACATGCCGATTCTTCCCGCCAACGCCGAGTGGAAGCTCTACCGCGGCGGCCGCACCACGCCGATCTGGATCGCCGACCTCGACGACGCCGAGATCGAGAAGCTGCCCCGCGACAACAGCAACGACGTGGCCCCCATGTGGGTCGGCGACACGGTCTTCTTCCTCTCCGATCGCGACGGGCGCACCACCCTGTTCGGCTATGACCTGACCACCAAGCAGGTGACCAAGCGGATCACCAATACCGGGCTCGACATCAAGGCGGCCCAGGCCGGCCCGGGGGCGATCGTCTACGAGCAGTTCGGCGAGGTGCGGTTGCACGACCTCAATGGCGGCGGCGACGTCCGGGTGCCGATCCGGCTCGAGGGCGAACTCACCGCCACCCTGCCGCAGTGGGTCAACGTCGGCCGCAGCCTCTCGGGCGGGACCCTCTCTCCCACCGGCGTGCGGGCGGCCTTCGAGGCCCGGGGCGAGATCATCACGGTGCCGGCCAAGAAGGGTGATGCCCGGAACCTCACCAACACCCCCGGGGTGATGGAGCGGAACCCGGTCTGGTCGCCCGACGGCCAGACGGTGGCGTACTTCACCGAGGCCGGCGGCCAGTATCAGCTCGAGCTCCAGCCGCAGGACGGCATCGGGGCCACCCGCCAGATCGATCTCGGCGGCGGCGACAACTTCTACTACGCTGCCGCCTGGTCGCCCGATGGCCACTTCATCGGCTACAGCAACTCGCGAGGCGAGATCTGGGTGGTGGAGCTGGCCAACGGTCGCCGCACCCTCGTCGACACCAACCCGTGGGGCCGGTCGTCGACGGGGTTCCCGCTCTCGTGGTCGAAGGACTCGCGCTGGATCACCTATGCCCGGCAGGTCGCCAACCTCGGCGGCGCCGTCTTCGCCTGGGACCGGACCACCGGGACGGCGCGCCAGCTCACCGACGGGATGAGCGACGCCGCCTCACCGGTCTTCGACGCCAGCGGCGAATACATCTGGTTCGTCTCGAGCACCGACATCGGGCCGGCCAACGACTTCAGCATGACCACCTTCGATCACCCCGTCACCCGGAACCTCTACGCCATCGTGCTCCGGGATGACCTGCCGTCGCCCCTCGAGCCCGAGAGCGACGAGGAGCCGGCCAAGGCCGACAGCGCCAAGGCGAGCGCCGGCGCCGACAGCGTAATCACCATCGACTTTGACGGCATCGACCAGCGCACCATCCCGATGCCGATGTCCGCCGCCAACTACGCTGCGATGAGTGCCGGACCGGCCGGGGTGGTCGTGCTCGCCGAGGCACCGCTCGTCCCCGTCTCGCAGAGCGGCAACACGCCGGGATCCGCGACCCTGCACAAGTTCGACCTCTCGGAGCGAAAGGCGACCGAGCTGGTCTCGGGGATCACCGGCTTCGATGTCTCGCGCGACGGCAAGACGCTGCTCTATGCCAAGGCCGGCGGCTACGCGATCACCGCGCTCGGCGGGCCGGTCAAGCCCGGCGACGGGGCCCTCTCGACCGGCAACATCCAGGTCGAGACCGACCCGATGGCCGAGTGGGCCCAGATGTACCGGGAGGGCTTCCGGATGCAGCGGGCCTTCTTCTACGACCCCAACTTCCATGGTCTCGACCTCGACGCGACCGAGCAGTTCTACACCCGGTACCTCGCCGGGCTCGGCAGCCGGGCGGACCTCGACTACCTCTTTGCCGAGTCGATGGGCAACCTGACGGTCGGCCACCACCGCACCGGTGGCAACGGGCCGAGCCCCGACCCGGCGCCGGCCGCCGGCCTGCTCGGCGCCGACTATCGGATTGCCGATGGGCGCTGGCAGTTCGCCCGCGTCTATGCCGGTGAGAACTGGAATCCGCAGACCCGGGCACCGCTGACCCAGCCGGGGGTCAACGTCGTGGCCGGTGAGTACCTGTTGGCGATCAACGGGGTGCCGCTGTCGGCCACCCGGAGCGTGCACGAGGCGCTGGCGGGGACCGCCGGGAAGCAGGTGGTGCTGCGGGTCGGTCCGTCGGCCGACGGCAGCGGCGCTCGCGACGTGACGGTGGTGCCGACCGCCAACGAGATCCCGCTCAGGCATCTGGCCTGGATCGACCACAATCGTCACGTCGTCGATTCGCTCTCCGGCGGCAAGCTGGCCTATCTCTACATCCCCAACACCGCCAACGGCGGCTACATCAACTTCAACCGCTACTTCTTCTCGCAGCGCGACAAGGCCGGTGCGGTGGTCGACGAGCGCTTCAACGGCGGCGGCAACATCGCCGACTACATGGTCTACTACCTGCAGAAGATGCAGCCGTTCAACTACGTCACCCAGAAGTACGGCAGGGACCTGCCAATCCCGGCGGGGATCTACGGCCCCAAGGTGATGCTCATCAATGAGTACGCCGGCTCCGGCGGTGATGAACTGCCGTGGCTCTTCCGACGCTTCGGGGTGGGCACGATCGTCGGCACCCGGACTTGGGGTGGACTGGTGGGCGTCGGTGGCTATCCGGCACTGATGGATGGCGGCACCATCACCGCACCGCACATCGCGCTCTGGTCGCTCGAGGGGGAGTATGAGGTCGAGAACCAGGGCGTGGCCCCGGACGTGGAAGTGGAGGTCGACCCCTCGGCATGGCGGCAGGGGCGCGACGTGCAGCTCGAACGGGCGGTGGAGATCCTGATGGCCCAGCTGGCGGCCGAGGGGGAGTTCACCCAGCCCGATCGGCCGGCCTACCCGCGGTGGGCGGAGGACAACACGCCGCAGTAGCGCGCAGCGGTCACTCTGCCATCGCTCGCGATCGGACCCTCGGGTCCGACCCGTCCCGCGAGTCCGCCCGCGCTCGGGCGGCTCGTCCAAGGACGTGCAGCACTGCGTGCCGACGACCCTCGGGGAGTCGCTCGTTCGCCTTGGGGAGCGACTGCCGCGCGCATGCCGACCTACCGGGGTGGCAATTACCCGGCCGGCGGCGCCTCGTTGAGGTTGCGATCGAGGGTGATGGAGAACTTGCGGTCGGTGTCGGTGAGCCACTGGTCGTAGTACGGCGAGTAGTCGCTGATGTTGACCGTGCGGCCGTCGGCCTGCACCTCCACCAGCCGCAGGAAGCCCCCGCCACCCAGCTTGCGGTCGGGCCGCACGCCGCACTGGTAGTTGACCAGCATCTGGTGCACCGTCCGCCCCCCGGCACCCCGGCTCGCGAGATGCCCGATGCCATCGTTGAGGACGTGGCCGTTGAAGGTGAAGACGAACTGCGGGTGTCGGCTCACCAACTTCTGCCAGAGCGCCTCGCCGTCGTTGACGGGCGCGAGCTTGGCGACCCCGTAACCGTTGGGATTCCAGTTCTGCTCGCGCTGGCGAACCGGCCAGTCGTAGCGGGTCTCGTCGGAGTACATGTAGGCGTGGGTCAGCAGGATCGCGTGGCGGTCGGGGAACTTGGCCACCACCTCGTTGGCCCACGCCACCGCCTCGTCGCGAGGGGCGAATTCGAGGCCGATGATCAGCAGCTTCGCCTCGCCGGCGTCGACGGTCAGGTAGGCGTTCTCCGAGCGGGCGGTCTCCATGCTGTTGCGCTGCTGGAAATAGTCGCTGAAGAACGAGTCGCGGGTGGTGACGCTGCCCCACGGCCCCATGTCGTGGTTGCCGGGGACCATCAGGTAGGGGATCGCCGCGTCGGTGAGGACGTCCATCGCCCGGCGGGCGTTGATCCACTGGGGATGGATGTTGTCGTCGGTGATGTCGCCCTCGTGGAGCACGAACTGGATGTTGCGGGCATGGCGCTGCCGCGCGATCCACTCGGTCTGTGCCACGAAGACCTCCGGGTGCGACTCGCTGTAGCACTGGGTGTCGGGGAGCACCGCGAAGCTCCAGGCCCCCGGCGTGGGAGCGTCGGGACGCAGGATGGGGGCTGCCTCGGCGGCGAGCGGTGTGGATCGGCTGCTGCCGATCAGGCCCGACAGCGCCGAGAGTCCCGCGAGCCTGAGGAAGGGGCGTCGCTCCATGGGGGGTGCTCCGTGATGATGGGTGGTGCCGTAGAGTCGGGTCCGGGACAGGCGGGGTCAAGGGCGGCAGGGCAACGGCTCGGTCACCCCTCCGACGGATCGAGCCGCACGAACGGTCCCCGGACGAAGACCCACTCGGCCAGGATCAGGTTGGGGACCCAGCAGAGGAAGGCGATCGCCGGATACGCCTCCTCGAACGGAATGCCGGCGACCTGGCTGAGCGGGAGGTAGATCCGCAAGGTCACGGCTGCGAGGCAGAGTGCGTAGCTGCGGATCATCCACTCACGATGTGAGGCAATGTC
>JAHEFN010000148.1 GCA_024640185.1 Gemmatimonadota bacterium
GGGAATAGACATCACTCGCCGTCGAGAGCGGTTCGCCGAGGACCTGCTCGGGGGAGGCATACTCCGGTGTCATCATCCGGAATTCGGTCCGGGTCATCGGCTGGTCGACGCCCGAGAGCCCGGGATTGAGCAACTTGGCGATGCCGAAGTCGAGCAACTTCACTCGCCCGTCGTTGTCAACGAGGATGTTGCTCGGCTTGAGGTCGCGGTGCACCACGAGGTTGTGGTGGGCATGGCTCACCGCGGCGCAGACATCGAGGAAGAGTCGCAGGCGGCCGCGCACCCCGAGCCGGTGACGATCACACCACGTGGTGATCGGCATCCCCTCGACGTACTCCATCACCAGATAGGGAAGCTGTCCCTCCGTGATGCCGCCTTCGAGGAGCAGCGCGATGTTGGGGTGGTCAAGTGAGGCGAGAATCTGTCGCTCGGCGATGAAGCGACGATGGAGTTCCTCGGCATCGGGGCTGGCCCGCAGGATCTTGATCGCCACCCGACGGCGATACTGGCCGTCGTCACGTTCGGCGAGGTAGACCACCCCCATCCCGCCGCGTCCCAGTTCGCGGAGCACTCGGTAGGGCCCGATCGGTCGTCGGACAAGTTCCTCCGCAGGACGGGTCTCCAGAATGCCGTCCCGCTCCATCGCGTCCAGGAGCTGCAGCACCTCCTCGCGGAGTGCCGGGTCGTCGGGGTGGTGCGCCAGCAGCCAGTCGGCCCGGCCCTCGGCCGGCAGGTCAAGCACGGCGTCGAGCACGGCGTCGATTCGCCGTCGTGCCTCGTCAGTCACGGGCGCTCGCCGCCGTACAGCTCACGGTAGAGCCAGGCACGGGCCTTGACCCATTCCCGCTGAATGGTGCGCACTGAGAGGTCGAGCAGGGTGGCAATCTCCTGTTCCTCGAGCCCGGCAAAGAACCGGTACTCGACGATCTGCCGCTGCCGGGGGTCGAGCGATTCGAGCGCGGCATCGAGCGCGAGCATCTCGGTGGGATCAAGGGCCCCGAGGCCGCCGTCGACGTTGGAGAGGGTGACCATCTTGGCGTCGCCACCACGCTTCGCCGCCCGGCGCTGGCGGGCCCGATCGACGAGGACCTGGCGCATCGCCCTGGCAGCGATCGCCATGAAGTGCGAGCGGTCGTTGGCATGGCCAACCCCGCCCGCGAGCTTGAAGAACGCCTCGTGTACCAGGTCGGTGGGATTGAGCGTAGGCGTGCCGTACTCGCGCCCCAGCTGGCGCCGTGCGAGGCGTCGCAACTCTTCGTAGACCAACGGGAAGAGCCGCCCGACGGCCTCCTCATCGCCGCTCCGCGAAGCCGCGATCAGTCGGGTGACTTCACCCGGCGATGGTCCCCCCGCTGTTGTCATGCCATCCCCCACCCTCGGCGGCACCATTGCCGACCTTCGGCTTATGATCACGACCGATATCGGATCACGCAAGTTCGCGCGGCAATGAGGGCGGACGCGATGGCGAGAGCCTTGCTCTCGAGCTTCATGAGGTGCCCGGGGACGCAAGCGTCAGAGGGAGGCCACCAGGCGCGCGATCCACTCCGAGACGGGCATCGCCGCGTTGGAGAGGTTGCCGAGGACCACGACGACATTGCCGCTCTCGGGGAAGTAGCGAAAGTCCGCCGAAATGCCGGGACCACCACCGTTGTGACCAACCCACCGCTGCCCGGACACCGTCCCGCTGCCCCACAGGTACCCGTACCGGGCATGCTCCGCCCCGGCCCTCGGTGGGGACCAGACCGTGGCCAGCACCTGGGGTGGCAGCAGGGCCCCGGAGGAGAGGGCGCCGGCAAAGCGGACCAGGTCGAGCACAGTGGAATAGCCACCCCCAGCCGACGAGCCCATGAGCCCGAGCTCCCCCGTGTTGGGGGCGCGAGGGGTTCCGTCGATGATGGCACCGTACCCCACCGCGACATTCGCCACGGTGTCGCCCGCCAGGAAGTGACCGGTGTGGGTCATCCCCGCCGGCGCGTAGAGATGCTCCTGCACATAGTCGTAATAGCTCGTTCCGGTGACCGCCTCGAGGATCTGCCCTGCGACCACCGGCCCGCCGTTGCTGTACTGCCATGACGTGCCCGGCGCAAAGAGCAGGGGCTCCCGGTTGAAGGTCGCGGCGAAGCCGGCCAGCGAGTGCAAGGTGTCGCGACCCGCCTCATAGGCGGCGTTCCAGTAGCTCGGGATGCCCGCGGTGTGTGTCAGCAGCTGATGGACCGAGACCTCGCGCCGAACGGTCGCGTTGGGATAGTCCGGCAGAAATCGTCCGACCGTGTCACCAAAGGCCAGGCGCCCCTTCGCCGCCAATTGTGCCAGCGCGAGACCGGTGAACATCTTGTTCATCGACCCGAGATTGACCGGGGTCTCCGGGGTCATCGCCCGCCCCGTCGCGGCGTCGGCAAGCCCCCAGGCACCGACGAACACCAGGACGCCGTGTCTGCCCACCGCAACGGTGCCCGAGAATTGTCCCCGCCGGGCGCGTTCGTCGACAAATGCACGAACCATCGCCGGCCATTCCTCGACGGACGAACCGACCGCCGTGGAGGGAGGATCCGATTCCGTCGTGGCTCCCGGCGAAGCTCGTGCGTCCTCGCGGAGCTGGGGCGGCGGACCTCCCTGGGCCGCCGACGGGGACGGCAGATGGGCCAGCAGCAGCAGCCCAACTGCCCACGCGGTTGGCTTTGTGTTCTTGATGGTCATCGTGTACCCCTTGGCAAGGCGTTGTCGCATCGTCT
The DNA here is from genome assembly GCA_024640185.1 of Gemmatimonadota bacterium. Lineage (GTDB taxonomy): Bacteria > Gemmatimonadota > Gemmatimonadetes > Gemmatimonadales > GWC2-71-9 > Palsa-1233. Next base: position 2,733 of record JAHEFN010000148.1, read on the forward strand.
GCCAAAGGTGGTGCGGGCTCGTCAAGAAGTCGTGAAGAGAAGCATCGTACCGGGGGGCCTGACTCATTCCCTACGCAATCCTCTTCGGGGCCCACGGCCAGATCAACCTGGTCGAGGCAGCCCGGGCTCGGGTCGCGACTCTCCCGTTGTCATGCGGTGACCCTCAACCAACGGGATCCGATCCGCGGCCGCCGAAGCCCCCGCGGTGCCAGACAAACAGCCAGACGAGACAGGCCGCCAGACCCGACTTCACGACACCCCCGACGATGAACGGGCGAACACCAGCACTGAAGGCCGCCTCTCCACCCATCACGAGACTCAACCTGAGCCAGCCGATGGTGAGGATGATCAGGTGACCGCCGAGCATCACCAGGAAGCCCTTCCAAACGACTCGCATCATCCCGTGCTGGGTGGTCCACCCCACAGCGCCAGCCGCGAGCGCGAACCCGACCAGATAGCCGGCGGAGGGGCCGGTGAGGTGCTGCCAGCCGGAGGCGCCGTCGGCAAAGACCGGCAAGCCGAGCGCTCCCGCCAGCAGGTATGTAATGAGCGCAGCGACACCATCCATCGGCCCCAGCAGTGCCCCTGCCAGAAGCACGGCCAAGGTCTGGGCGCTCTGCGGTACCGGCACTCCCGGCATCGGCAGGGTGAGCCGTGCGGAGGCCGCGATCAGCACGACCGCCGCGCCGACGAGCGCCATCCGGCGCACGCCAGGGCTACTTGTCATCGATTGCCCCGGGAGTCGGGGGGTGGGTGGAGTTGGGCCGCATGCGGCGATGGATGCAACGGCACGGCCTCGCTGTGGTCGAGTTCGAGTTCGGCGTGGGTGGCGAGGGCGTGGTGCGTCATCCCGGTTCCGATGAACGACCCCACGGCGAAGTACCCTGTGCGAATGAGGTCGGTCCAGTCCCTCGCGACAGGCACACTCGCCAGCACCCCCCAGAGGTCACGAGCTGTGACGAACACCCCAGCCGCCACCACGATATCGCCTTCAGCGGCATGGGGCGAGCCTCCTGCCAACTCCCACCGGGCGACCAGGCGACAACAGCTGCCACCGTGCCCTAGCCACGGCTCGACTTCTCAGCGCGAAGTTCCACCATCTCACAGTCGGGACAGCGGAACGCCACCGTGGGGTACCGCTTGGTCTTCTCCGGGAGCCGAAGCCCCCACCACCGATTGTCGGGTTCGCCAGCGATCCATTCGCCGACCCGCGACTTGTCGTTCATGCCCCGGTCGAGGAGGTAGCCGACCTCCATCTGGCGGCGACAGCGGAGGCACCCGGGAGGCGACGAACCCATTGTGGACCACCCCTGAGAGAGATCGTTGGACTGGGCATCTGGAGGTGTAGGAGCGCCCATAGAATCCTACCCCGGTGGAGGCCGATGAGCACATCACCTCCCACCGAGCGGCAACTGACACCAGCTCATCCTCCCACTACCGCCTCAACTGCCATGCCACGTTGATGATCTGCCACTTGTCTCCGAAACGGGCGATGTGCAGGTAGTCGACCCAGCTCCCCGCCCCGATCCGCACCATCGCCATGTCCCGGTAGCGATCGAGGATGAGGATTGAGTCGGCAGGCGCCGGTACGCTGGTCCGTCCGGCCATCCGGGCCGTGATCCCGACCAGGTCGTCCGGACCCTGGTTGGAGGGCGAGCCTGACTCTCCCGAGATCAGCCGCTTGGCAAGGTCGGGATGGAGTGCGCGCCGCACCCGGGTGGTATCGCCGTTGCCGAAACCGTCGATGTAGTCGCGGGCGGTTGCGATGATCGGGTCGCGATCGCTCTCGTCGACCGGGGATTGGGCGTGAGCGACAGATACCGGGACGATCAGGGCGAGGACTGCGATGGCGAGGAGTTTCATCTGGTGGTGCTCCGGTGTGGGTCAGGGCTGGGGCGTGCCCCTCAACAAGAACCTCTCGCAGTTAAGAAGCTGTGAAGCGCCCTCCGAGCGTCCCTGACACACTGGCGGTCGGGGGGACGACGGATTCCCCTCACCGGCATCCCAGCCGGGATCGCCCGGATGAGGGTGACGATCGGTTCGGTGCAGGTCGCCAAGGCCGACGGCAGCGAAATACCCTACCCCTACCGGAACGTCGTGGTCAGGCAGGCGACGCCTTAGCAACGGCTAGTTTGGGGCCACGGTCCCGAGCGGTCCCTGCCAGAGCACCTGCCGGATCATCCAGCGGCCATTCTCCTTGGCCAACAGGATGTAGTCGATCCCCCACCACGCCCGCACCTTGCCGCTGGCCACCTGCGCCTCGGCGTCGAGCACGGTCGCCTCACGCGGGGCGCCGGGCCGCTCGCGCGGCGGGCGGGTCGGCTTGTGGACGATCTCCTGGTAGCTCATCGGTTCGCCTGTGAACGTGTCGGCGCCGTCGGCCTTCCAGTAGCCGTATTTGATCACCTCGGGGGAGACGCTCCGCACCAGGAGGGTGCTGTCGCCGGTGTAGAAGCCATCGATGTAGTCGAGCATCGCCTGGCGGATCGCCGTGTGTTCGGGCTGATCCTGTGCGGCGGCGGGTTGGACAGCGGCGACGAGGGACAACAGGAGGACCAGACTCTTCATGCGCATCATGTGGTGGCTCCGGGTGGAGGGAGTCGAACTCCCCCGCCTACGGCGGACCGCCCCGCCACGTTTCGCATCACTCAGCGACGCTCGCCCGGGCTCGCTGCGCCGCGCAACACCACACCGAGTCCACCGCCCACCATCCCGATCGCAATCACGACCATTGCTACGATGCCACCGGAGGTGAGGTACTCGAACGCCAGCACCGGCACCCCCACCAAGGCGCCGAGCGCCACTCCAAGACGTGGACGAAGCGACCCGATGATTGCCGCCGAGATGAGGACTGCGCCTACCGTCACCCCGGTGTCGTCCCAATTGGGTCGGGAGTCGAGGTATCCGATCGCGGAGCCGGCTACCAACGCGGCGGTGGCATGAATGGCGGGGAAGGCTGACTTCACATTGACTCCGGGAGTGGGCTGGCCGCGGGAAGACTATGGTGGGAGACCAGAGGGGGTAAGGGCAGCCTCGGATCCGATCTCCGATCTCCGATCTCCGGTCTCCGGTCTCCCGTCTCCGGTCTCCGGTCTCCGGTCTCCGTCAATATCTTTATGCATGCCTCTCCCCCGCCCTGCCATCGTCCTCCTCTCCGGGGGGATGGACTCCGCCACCACCCTCGCCGAGGCCCGCGCCGCCGGCTTCGCGGCCCACTGTCTCTCGTTCCGGTACGGCCAGCGGCACGCGGTGGAGCTCGATGCAGCCAGGGCGGTGGCCCGGGCGCTGGGGGCGACCTCGCACCGCATCGTGGAGATCGACCTGGCGGCGTTCGGGGGCTCGGCACTGACCGCCAACATCGAGGTCCCCAAGGACCGCAGCGCCGAGGAGATCGGCGACGGGGTGCCGGTGACATACGTGCCCGCACGGAACACCATCTTCCTGAGCTACGCGCTGGCCGCGGCGGAGGTCCTCGAGTCGGCGGACCTCTATATCGGGGTCAATGCGGTGGACTACTCCGGCTACCCCGACTGC